>NZ_CAXGSH010000017.1:0-45009 GCF_964012375.1 uncultured Salinisphaera sp. | reverse complement strand
GGGTGCCATTGGCCGCGCAGGGCGTGGCGGCGCTTCAGGCCACCAATCGCGACTGGGGTCTGGCCCTGGCTGACGAGGAAATCGAATACCTCGCCGAGCAGTATCGCGCGCTCGATCGCGACCCGACCGACGTCGAGCTGATGATGTTCGGCCAGATCAACTCCGAGCACTGCCGGCACAAGATCTTCAATGCCGCGTTCACGATCGACGGCGAGACCCGTGCCAAGTCGCTGTTCGACATGATCCGCGATTCGCATCGGGCCGCGCCCGAGGGCGTGCTTTCGGCCTATCGCGATAACGCATCGGTGATCGAGGGTCATCACGCCACCCGCCAGCTGGTCGGCGCGGATCGGGTCTATCGGCTGCACGAAGAACCCGTGCATCTGCTCATGAAGGTGGAAACGCATAACCACCCGACCGCGATTGCGCCCAATCCGGGGGCGGCTACGGGCGCGGGCGGCGAGATTCGCGACGAAGCCGCCACCGGACGTGGCGGCAAGCCCAAGGCCGGGCTGACCGGTTTTTCGGTGTCCGATCTGCGTCTGCCGGACGATATCCAGCCCTGGGAAATCGACGACGCCCGCCCGGCGACCATCGCGACGCCGCTGGAGATCATGCGCGATGCGCCGATCGGCGCGGCCCGCTACAACAACGAATTCGGCCGACCGGCGCTGGGCGGCTATTTCCGCAGTTTCCAGTACCAGTCCGAGGCCACCGGCATCCGCGGCTATCACAAGCCAATCATGATCGCCGGCGGCATGGGCAACGTCCGCCCCGACGACGTCGAAAAACACGTGGTGCCGGTCGATGCCGCACTGATCGTGCTCGGCGGGCCGGCCATGCTGATTGGCCTGGGTGGCGGCGCGGCCTCGTCGATGGCCAGCGGCACCTCGTCGGCCGAGCTGGATTTCGCCTCGGTACAGCGCGCCAACCCGGAAATGGAACGCCGCTGCCAGGAAGTCGTGGAAGGCTGTATTGCGCTCGGCGCCCACAATCCGATTGCTTCGATCCATGACGTGGGCGCAGGCGGGCTGTCGAACGCGCTGCCCGAAATCATCGATGCCGACGACCGCGGCGGGCGTATTCGCCTGCGCGACGTGGACGCGGCCGACGTGAGCCTGTCGCCGATGGAGATTTGGTGCAACGAATCACAGGAGCGCTATGTGCTCGCGATCGCGGCCGACCAGCTCGACGCCTTCGAAGCGCTATGCGCACGCGAGCGTTGCCCCTATGCCGTGGTCGGCACGGCCACGGCCGAGTCGCGGCTCACCGTCGAAGACGGCGAAGCCGACAACGAGGACGCACGTTATCCGGTCGATATGCCCATGGGCGTATTGCTCGGGCGTACCCCGCAGATGCAGCGCAACGTCGAACACCAGCGCCTCGAGCTGGACGCCTGGGACCACAGCGCGGTCGACGTGGCCGAGGCTGTCGAACGCGTGCTGCGCGTGCCCAGCGTGGCCAGCAAATCGTTTCTGATCACCATCGGTGATCGCAGCGTGGGCGGCATGACCGCCCGCGACCAGATGGTCGGACCCTGGCAGGTGCCGGTCGCCGACGTGGCCGTGACCACGACCGCTTATACGGGCGACACCGGCGAAGCGATGGCCATGGGCGAGCGCACGCCGCTGGCCTTGATCGATGCGCCGGCCTCCGGCCGGATGGCCGTGGCCGAGGCGGTGACCAATATCGCGGCCGCCCGTATCGACAAGCTCACCGATGTCCGTTTGTCCGCCAACTGGATGGCGGCCTGCGGCGAACCGGGCGAGGATGCACGGCTCTACGACACCGTACAGGCGGTGGGCGAACAGCTGTGCAGCGAACTCGGCCTGGCGATTCCGGTAGGCAAGGATTCCTTGTCCATGCGCAGCGTCTGGCGCGACGACAATGGCAACGAACGCCGCATGAGCGCGCCGCTGTCGCTGATCGTGTCTGCCTTCGCGCCTGTGAGCGCGGCGCGCTCGACGCTCACGCCGCAGCTGGCCGCACCGAGCGATGGGCGCACTGCACTCGTGCTGGCCGATCTGGGTAACGGCAAGAACCGCCTCGGCGGCTCGGCTTTCGCCCAGGCATTCGGGGCGCTCGGTAACGTCGCACCGGATCTGGATCAGCCCAAACAGCTGCGCCAGTTCTTCGGCGTCGTCCAGCGCCTGGCCGGCGAGAACCGGATCAAGGCCTATCACGACCGCAGCGATGGCGGCCTGCTGGCCTGTGTGGCCGAAATGGTATTCGCCGGCCGGGTAGGCGCCGATATCGCGCTCGACGACCTCGGCGACGATGCGCTGGCGGCGTTGTTCAATGAAGAACTGGGCGCCGTGCTGCAGGTCGGCGCGGACGATGCGTCGGTGGTGGTCGGCGAACTGCGCGCCGCGGGCCTGACCGCGCATGCGATCGGCACGGTCACGGCCGAGCCTGGCCTGGTCGTGCGTCACGCAGGGCAAACGATCTATACCAACACGCGCGCCGCGCTGGAACGGACCTGGGCCGCGACCAGCCATGCCATGGCCGCGCTGCGCGACGACCCGGCGAGCGCCGATCAGGCGTTTGAGGCGCTGCTCGACGACGAAGATCCCGGCCTGCCGGCGGCGCCGTCGTTCGATCTGAGCGAAGACCTGGCCGCGCCGTTCGTGAATACCACACGCCCGCGCGTGGCGATTCTGCGCGAGCAGGGCGTCAACGGCCATAACGAAATGGCCTGGGCGTTCTCGCGTGCCGGTTTCGAAGCGGTCGATGTGCATATGAGCGAGATCGCGGCCGGTCGTGATCTGTCGGACATGCAGGGGTTGGCGGCCTGTGGCGGCTTCTCCTACGGCGACGTGCTCGGTGCCGGCCAGGGCTGGGCCAAATCGATTCTGTTCAATGCCGGTGCACGGGCGGCTTTTGCCGACTTCTTCGAACGCGACGAGACGTTCACTCTGGGCGTGTGCAACGGTTGCCAGATGCTGGCGGCGTTGGCCGAGATCATCCCCGGCACCGAACACTGGCCGCGTTTCGTGGCCAATGCGTCCCGCCAGTTCGAAGGGCGCACCAGCGGCGTGGAAATCGTCGAGTCCAAGGCGGTCCTGCTTGAGGGCATGGCCGGCACCCGCGTGCCGATCGCGGTGGCCCATGGCGAAGGCCGGGCCGAATTCGCGGATGCCAACGATCTGGACATGCTCGCCGCCAACGCCCAGGTCGGCATGCGCTATGTCGACGGTCGCGGCGGGCCCGCGAGCACCTATCCGGCCAACCCGAATGGGTCGCCCCAGGGCGTGACCGGGCTGTGCAATGCCGATGGCCGGGTGTTCATCACCATGCCGCATCCCGAACGTGTCACCCGCAGCGTGAACCTGTCCTGGGCGCCAAAAGGCTGGGGCGAACTCAGCCCCTGGGCACGTCTGTTCGGCAACGCGCGGCGTTTCGTCGGCTAGCGGTCGCGGCTCTCGGCGTCGCGGCGTTTACGCTGCGGGCGTTCGCGCCCGATGACGTAGAGGCGCTGGTGGCCTTGTGGCAGGCCTGTGGCCTGACCCGCCCCTGGAACGACCCGTATCGCGATATCGAGCGCAAACTGGCGGTCGATCCGGAACTGCTACGGGTGGCCGAGCGGGCCGGCGAACTCGTTGCCAGCATCATGATCGGCTATGAAGGCCATCGCGGCTGGGTCAACTATCTGGCGGTCGCACCCGCATGCCAGCGCGAAGGCATCGGGCGTGCGCTCATGGCGCACGCCGAGCACCTGCTGCACGAGCGCGGCTGCCCCAAGATCAATCTGATGATCCGGGGCGACAACACCGAGGCGCTCGCTTTCTATCGACGCCTGGGCTATGTGGCAGACGATGCCATCCCGCTGGGCAAACGCCTGGTCGCCGACGACTAGCTTTCAGCGTAAATCCGTCGCAGATCCTTGCGCGACACCTTGCCAATGGCGTTGCGCGGTACGGCGTCCACCACGCGCGTATCGTTCAGGCGCTGGAACTTGCCCAGGCGTTCGTTGGCCCAGGCCTGAATCGCCTCGGCATCGATATCCGCACCTGGAGCGAGGGTGACGAAAGCCACGGGGGTTTCGCCCCATTGCTCGCTGGCCACACCGAACACGGCCACATCGGCCAGCGCTTCGTGCTCGCGCAGCACCGCCTCGATATCGCTGGGAAAGATATTGAAGCCGCCGGAGATGATGGTTTCCTTGGCGCGGCCGACGATGTTGAGAAAACCGTCCTCGTCGAAGTAGCCGATATCGCCGGTGCGGATGAAGCGGGCGCCGGTGTCGGGCTCGTACCATTCGGTTGCCCGCGTGCGCTCGGCGTCGCCGTGATAGCCGCGCATGATGAAGCCCGAATGACCGACGATTTCGCCCACGCGGGTGCGATCGATCTCGACGCCGTCTTCGTCGATGATGCGCAGCTCGTGGCCCGGCATGGGCTGGCCGACGGTATGCAGCTTGTCCGGATGCTCGTGGGCAACGAGCATGCAGCTGCCCCCGCCTTCGGTCATGCCATAGAATTCCAGCAGCCCGCCCGGCCAGCGCTCGAGCACTTCGGCTTTTACGTCGGCGCCGAACGGCGAGCTGGTGCAGCACTTGACCTGGAAGCTGGACAGATCGGTGCGATCGAAATCGGGATGATCGAGCAGGCGCCGATACTGCACGGGCACGAGCATGGCATGGGTGACGCGGTGTTGTTCGGCGAGCGCGAGAAAGCGTGCGGCATCGAATTTCGGCATCAATACCAGCGTGCCGCCGGCCGCCAGCGCCGGCATGAAGCTCACCAGCGTGGTGTTCGAATACAGCGGCGTGGATACCAGCGTGACCGAGGTTTCGTCGTAGAGCTTGACCACGCCGCCGGCGATCTGCGGCCAGCGCAGCCGGTTGGTATGCACGATGCCCTTGGGCGCGCCGGTGGTGCCCGAGGAATAGATGATATTGAAGATCGTATCCGGGTCTGGCTCGACCGGAGTCGGCATCACGCCATCGTCGGCAAGCCAGTCGTCGATGCCCGTATAGCGCGTGTCGCCGTTGATGCTGATCGTGCGAATGGCCGGGCGCGCCGCGAGCGCATCACAGGCATTGCGGCCGTAATCGTCGACGAAGGCGAACGTGGCGCCGCTGTTGTCGAGCATCAGCCCCAGGGCTTCGGCCGTGCTCGAGGGTGCCAGCGGCGCGAACGAGCCGCCGGCCCGCAGCGCGGCGAGCATGGCCACTACATAATCGATAGAGTTGGCGGCACACAGGGCGAGGACGTCGCCCGGTGCGAAGCCGTCACGCTGAAGCGCGGCGACCGCGCGGTTCACCACGCTGTCCAGCGCACCGTAGGTCGTGCTGCGCTCGGCGTCGATCAGCGCAACGGCGTCGGGTCGGCTGAGCGCGTGTTCATGAACACGGCCGGGCAGGGTGCCGAATTCGGCCATGGCCTCGGTGGGGGCGTAGCTGGACATGAAAGCTCCTCGTGCAGAGCCGGCTGTTCGGCGCCGGCGGATTTTAGTCGTTGTGCTGCGGAGTCTTGCACGCAGCCATGCCGATCGCAACGAAAGTGAAACCGTGTTTCGTTGGTTCGTGTGGCGTCGTGTCCAATGGCTCGGAAAATCGCGAGCGGGCCGGCAAGTCAAAGCAAATGCGCGCCAATCGGGACGATCATTCGATAGGAGTCGCGCATTTGCTAAGCCGGCGCCTGCTACGGGCCGAATGCGGCGCCAGTCCCGAGCAAAAAAAAGGGCCGCGCGAGGCGACCCTTTCTTGTAGTGACTCGATCCGCTGACAGGCGCTACGGCTTGGCCGGGCTTCTCAGGCGAATCACGTCGTTGAGCGCACAGAAATCGATGATGGCGCGCATCTGTGCCGGGGCGTTGATGAAGCTCAGCGAGGCGTGGTTGGCATGGGCATCGCGCACCCATTCGAGCAGCAGCGCCACGCCGGCGCTATCGACGCGCTCGACGCCGGACAGGTCGATCACCGTTTCTTCGCCATGCACGAACCAGTTTTCCGATTCGCGCAGACGGCGGGGTACGGTTTCCGCGTCCAGCTCACCCGAGAGCTGGACGTGGTCGGTATGCGTATCCTGATCGGTCATGTCGAGCGCGCCGTCTGCGACTAGCTGGCGGTGTTGTAGCGCGATTCCATGCGCTCGATGAGCTGTTCGAGGCCGCCGTTGCGAATCTGCGAATTGAACTGCCCGCGGTAGTTGGTCACGAACGACAGATTGCCGACGCTGCCGTCGTAGATCTTCCATTCGCCATCGACCACGTGCAGCTGGAAGGTCACCGGCGTCTTCTGGCCGTCGTCGGTGGTCACGATCGCGCGGAAGGTCACGTCATCGGCGCCTTCGGCAGCGCGCACGGGCTGGTATTCGATTTCCTGGCTGTCGTCGAAGCTCAGCAGACCGTTGCCGTAGGTACGAATCAGCATGTTCTTGAACGCGGTCTGGAAGCGATCGCGCTGCTCGGGCGTGGCGGTGCGCCAGGCACGGCCGAGCACCAGCTGCGACATATAGGGCAGGTCGATCAGGGGTACGAGTTCCTGATCGATGAGCTGGTAGAGTTCCTGCGGATTCTTGCGCAGTTCGTCGCGCCGGCCTTCCATCTTGGAAAGCACCGACTGTACCGTTTCGCGAGCGAGCTGGTCGGGCGGTGTGGGGGCTGCCAGGGCCAGCGCCGGCACGAGCAGCGCCACGGCGAAAGCAGTAATCAGAGAGCGCTTAATGCGTAACATCGCGAATCCTCGCAGGGTTGTTCGACAGGAGTGTTCGAATGGCATCGAGTATCGCTGACAGCGATGAATCGAATCTGAATTGATTGTGCGCGAGCGAGATCGCCCGCCCACGAACTAGGGGGCGGGTAGGGCGTTGTTGCCGCTGCCACCGCCGCTCGAACCACCGCCGTTGCCGGAACTGCTGTCGTCCGAGCCCATGCTGGTCATGAACTGGCCGATGAGGTTTTCCAGCACCACCGCACCCTGGGTGATGATGAATTCGTCGCCGTCCTGCATGTTGTCCAGCGAGCCACCGGGGCCGATACCCACGTACTGCTCGCCCAGCAGCCCGGAGGTCAGTACCGATGCGTCCGAGTCCTTGGGCAGCTTGTACTGGCTGCCGATACGCAGGCGCGCTTCGGCGCGATAGGTGTTCTGGTTGAGGCTGATGTCGGCGACACGGCCCACACGGACGCCGGCCAGATTGACCGGTGCGCCAACCTTGAGCCCACCGATATTGTCGAATGCGGCCACCACGGTATATCCGCCGTCCACATCGCTGGTATCCGCCAGGTTGCTCACCCGCATGGTGAGGATAAAGATCGCCGCGATACCGAGGCAGACGAAGAAACCGACCAGAAGCTCTACTGCACGAGACTGCATAGACGAACCCTAATTACTGCCGAAAAGCACGGCAGTCAGCATGAGATTGGCGCCGAGGATCGCCAGGGATGCGATGACGACCGTATTGGTGGTCGCGCGCGACACGCCCTCGGATGTCGGCGGCGCATGATAGCCCTGATAAACGGCGACCCAGGTGATGATCGCACCGAACACGCCGCTTTTCAGAAAGATGTTGACGATGTCTTCGCCGAAGTCGACGTTGCTCTGGATACCCGACCAGTACGAGCCGGCGTCCACGCCGAGCATGTCCACTCCCACGAAATAGCCGCCGCCCGCGCCGATGGCCATTACGCAGAATATCGAGGTCAGCAGCGGCAGGGCGATCACGCCGGCCAGAAAGCGCGGCGCGACGATACGTTTGACGGGATCCACCGCCATCATTTCCATGCCGGATAGCTGGTCGGTGGCCTTCATCAGGCCGATCTCGGCGGCGAGCGCGCTGCCGGCACGCCCGGCAAACAGCAAGCCCGTGACCACCGGGCCGAGTTCGCGTACCACGACCAGCGCGACCGACGTGCCCAGCGCCTCGGTGGCGCCGAAGCCCACCAGCAGACGATAACCCGACAGGGCCAGCACCATGCCTACGAAAATACCGGCCACCACCACGATCACCAGCGACAGCACGCCCACCGAATAGATCTGCTCGACCAGCAGGCGCGGCTTGAGCAGCAGCGACGGCAGGCTCATGAGAATACGCAGCAGAAACAGGGCGCCCCGGCCCAGGTCGGCGATCCACGACGTGGTGGTGTTGAAACCGCGTTGCAGCGCACTCATCAGCGTTTGGCCTCGAGCAGGTCGTTGGCGTAGGGCTCGCTGGCCTGATAGTGGAAGGGCACCGGGCCATCCGCCTCGGCGTGGATGAACTGCTGGACCCATTTAGAGCGGGAGTCGCGAATTTGCTGCGGCGTGCCGTGGTCGATGACCGTACCGTCGGAGATCACGTACACATAGTCGGCGATGCCCAGCGTTTCCTTCACGTCATGGCTGACCACGATGGCGGTCAGGCCGAGCACGTCGTTGAGCCGGCGGATCAGGCGCAGCAGTACGCCCATCGAAATCGGATCCTGTCCGGCGAAGGGCTCGTCGTACATGATCATTTCCGGATCCAGGGCAATCGCGCGCGCCAGCGCCACACGCCGTGCCATGCCGCCGGACAGCTGGGCCGGGTAGAGCGCGCGTGCGCCGCGCAGGCCGACCGCCTCGAGCTTCATGAGCACGATGTCGCGAATCAGCCGCTCGGGCAGCTTGGTGTGTTCGCGCAGCGGGAAGGCCACGTTATCGAATACCGACAGATCGGTGAGCAGCGCGCCGGATTGAAACAGCATGCCCATGCGTTTGCGCTGATCGAAGAGTTCGTTCTGGGACAGCTTCGCCACGTGCCGGCCGTCGAAATAGACCTTGCCGGCGGCCGGGCGCCATTGGCCGCTGATCAGGCGCAGCAGGGTCGTCTTGCCGGTGCCGCTGGGGCCCATGATCGCGGTGATACGACCGCGCGCAATATCCAGATCCACGGATTCGTAGATCACACGCCGGCCAATGGTGAAGTGCACGCCGCGCACTTCGACCAGGTTGTCGGGTACGCCGTCCCGATCGTCAGCCATGGAGGTTTCTGGATTCATTGAGCATTACACACTTAACTTGCGCGCAGCCTATCAGATCGGCAAGGCACCGAGATGTTCCGCGGCACGAACATTTAAAGTGCGGCAGAGCTGCGTACTCAGATCGTCTGCCACCACGTCGAGCGACGCCGGGCCGCCCAGCGCGGAAACCTGGGTCATGGCCAGGCCGTGATAGCCGCAGGGATCGATTCGCGAGAAGGGCTCGAGATCCATGTCCACGTTCAGTGCAAGCCCGTGATAGCTCGTGCCCTGGCGAACGCGCAGCCCGATAGAGCCGATCTTGGCTTCGCCCACATAGACCCCGGGTGCGTCGGGTTTGGCGAATGCATCGATATCGTAGCCGGCCAGCGTGGCGACCATGGCCTGTTCGAGCGCGGTGACCAGGCTGCGAATGCCGATACCCAGCCGGCGCAGATCCACCATCACATAGGCCATGATCTGGCCCGGCCCGTGATAGGTGACCTGGCCGCCGCGATCGATCGGCACCACGGGGATATCGCCGGGGGCGAGCACGTGCTCGGCGCGGCCATTCTTGCCCTGGGTGAACACCGGGGCGTGATTGAGCAGCCACAGCGCATCTTGGCTCTGGTCATTGCGCGTTTCGGCGAAATCCTGCATCGCCCGCCATACCGGCTCATAGGGCTGGGGTGCCCAGCCGAAACGGGTGACCTCGATGAACGGGGCGGCCATGCTAGAGCGCCATCAGCACGGCGCTGTCGTTGCTCAGATCGCCGTAGATCGCATCCAGCTGAGCCTGACTGCGGGCCGTGATGTTGGCCGTCACCGCCAGATACTTGCCGCCGCGGCTGTCGCGGGCGCTGACCGCGCTGCGCTCGAGTTCGGGGGCGTGCTGCTTGATCAGCGTATAGATATGTTCTTCGAAATCGCCGGCATGCTTGCCAAAGGCCTTGATCGGAAACTCGCAGGGGAATTCGAGTAGGGTTTCTTGCTCAGTCATGGGTCATAGCTTGCAGCGCGGCGTGCATGCGCGTCCAGAGCGGGCCCGGTTCGCCGTTGCCCACGCACGCGCCATCGAGCTCGGTTACCGGGAAAATCTCGCGCACCGACGAGGTGATCCATATCTCGCTGGCGCGCTGCAGATCCTCTCGCAGAAGGGTTTGGACTTCCGCGTGCTCGACCTGCTCGCGCGCGGCGAGTTCGAGCACCGCCGCCCGTGTGATGCCGGGCAGAATGGTATCGCGCAGGGCTGGCGTGACCAGGCGATCGTCGATTACCGCGAATACGTTTGAGGATGTCCCTTCCTGGATACAGCCGTCGCGCACCAGCAGTGCTTCGCTGGCGCCCTGCGCCCGAGCCGCGTCGGCGGCCAGCACGTTGGCCAGCAGCGAAGTCGATTTGATCGTGCAGTAGCGCCAGCGTGTATCGTCATGCGTGACCGCGGCGATCCCGTGCGCCAGTACGTCCGGGTCCACGTGCGCGCGACTCTGGCAGAAGGCCACCACCGTGGGCTCGATGTCGTCGGGAATACGATGATCGCGCCTTGCCGGCGCGCCGCGGGTCACCTGGATATACAAAGAAAGATCGCCGCCGCCATTGGCGTCGATCAACCCTGCGATGATCCCGTGCCACCGCTGGCGATCGTAAGGGTCGCGGATACGCAACAGCCCCAGGCTGCGCGCCAGACGATCCAGGTGCTCATCCAGTCGAAAGCCCCGGCCGGCATAGAAGGGCACCACTTCATAGACGCTGTCGGCGAACAGAAAGCCGCGATCAAGCACCGATACGCGCGCCTGGGCCAACGGCAGGAACTCGCCGTTCACGAAAGCCGTGTTCATCGGTGCCACTCCCGGCCGGTCATGCCATTCGCTCGAACCGCAGGCCGGCCCGCCTGCGCGATTCACAGGCGTAAGCCGGCGTTGCAGCTTATTCGAACATCATCATCACTTCGTCGGTGAGCTGGCGGAAGATGCCGCCTTTTTCGATGTCCTTGCCGGCGAACAGGGGCACCTGCGCAAGCGTCTTCGTGTCGTACTTGATCTCCAGCGTGCCCAGGCGCTCGCCTTTCTTGATCGGCGCGAGCAGGGTGGACGGCAGCTCGGCGTTGGTGGTCAGCGCATCGCGCTGGCCGCGCGGAAAAGCCACGTCTACAGCGCCCTTGGCGACCACGGGCAGCATGGTGTCGTCACCTTTCCAGACGCGAACTTCCGCGATCTGCTTGCCGGCATCGAACAGATGGCCGCTTTCGTAGAAGCGGAAACCATAGTTGAGCAGGGCCGCGGTCTGCGCCTTGCGGGCATTGTTGGAATTCGTGCCCGTGACCACCGCGATCGTGCGCATGCCGTCACGCTTGGCCGAGGCCGACAGGCAGTAGCCGGCAGCTTCGGTATGCCCGGTCTTGCCGCCGTCCACGCTTTCGTCCGACCACAGCAGCGAGTTGCGGTTGTACTGCTCGATACCGTTATATGTGAACTTCTTTTCGTTGAAGTATTGCTGATACAGGTCGGGGAAGTCGCTAATGATCGCGCTGAGCAGGCGCGCGATATCGTGGGCCGACATGTAGTGGTTTTCATGCGGCCAGCCGCTGGCATCAACGAAATGGCTGTTCTCCAGGCCGATTTCGCGCGCGTACTGGTTCATGTAGTCGGCAAAAGTGGATTCCGTGCCACCGACATATTCAGCAAGGGCCACGGTCGCGTCGTTGCCGGATGCGGTCACCATGCCGTGGAGCAGGTCGTCCACCGATACCTGCGTACCGACTTCGATGAACATCTTCGAGCCGCCCATGCGCCAGGCTTTTTCGCTGATGGTGACCTTGTCGTCCAGCGAGATATTGCCTTTCTTGAGCTCATCGAAAACGATATAGGTCGTCATCAGCTTGGTGATGCTCGCCGGCTCGACACGCTGTTCGGCGTTCTTGGCCGCCAGCACCTGGCCCGAGTTGAAGTCGATCAGGATATAGCTGCGCGCATCCAGGCTCGGCGGTTCGGGAATCGGCAACGGCTTGGCCCATGCACCGGCCGTGACCAGGAAAAGAAAAACGAGATAAAGCAGGCGTTTCGCGTGGCTCATCGACTTCGGCTCTTTAAGGACAAACAAGGACGGTTGCGAAGCGCGCCAGTTTAGCGCTTCGGGGCGGTTCGGGCTAACGATCGACTTCCTGGGCCGAAAACCCCTGCTCGCGCAGAATCTGGCGGTTCAGGGCACGGCTGCGTTCATCCGGATAGGGTCCGAGTTGAACGCGATAGATCGGGGTGGCGCCGTCCGACTTCACCACGCGCACCTGGGCAAAGCCGGCGTTCTGTAGACGCCGGTTCAGACGTTGCGCATTGGTTGGGTTGCCGAAGGCGCCGGTCTGCAGATAGAGGGTGCCCTCGCTGCGATTCGACGTAGACGGGCCGGCGGGCGCGGCATTCGTACGGTTGGCAACCTGAATGGCGCGGCCGGGCGTGTTCGCGGCTGGCGTTGCGCGGGCGGGCGCTGCGGCCGGCGCGCGCACGTTTGACGAGTACGACGGCTGGCTGCGAAGTGGCGGCGTGGCGTCGGCCACCTGCGTACCGCGATCTGCCGCGCGCTTTTCGGCCTTCAGGCTCGCCGGCGTGACGGTTTCGATACGTACCGGCACGCTGCCGTGGGCGACCACGTCGAGCCGCCGTGCCGCAACATAGGACAGATCGATGATGCGGCCATCGTGGAACGGGCCGCGATCGTTGACGCGCACGATGACATGCTTGCCGTTGTCCAGATTCGTGACCCGGACATAGCTGGGTACCGGCAGGCGTTTATGCGCCGCGGTCATCTTGAACATGTTGTATGGCTCGCCGCTGGAGGTACGCCGGCCATGAAACTGCTTGCCGTACCAGCTGGCGCGGCCGGTCTGGGTAAAGCCTGCCGCGCTCGGCAATACGTAATACGTTTTGCCAAGCGCTTCGTAGCTGGCCGGGTTGCCGTAGCGCGAAGGCGGCTCGTCGCGGGGTACGGCGTCGGGTATCGCGTCGATATCGATATCCTCGTCGTCCGGCGGGCCGTCGTTCTGGTAGTAGCCGCCGCCCTTGCTCGTTTGCGGAGAGGGCGAGCCGCCGCTCGAGCCACCGCGCGGCTGGCTCGCGCAGCCCGCCACGATCAGGGCCAGACCGGCCAGCACCAGTGTGCGCCGCACGCCGATCATCGGTCCGTGTTGCCGCCGGTGGCAGCGTTCTGGCGGGCGAAGGCGATCTCCTGGCCGAGCTGATAGACGGCCATGGCATACAGCGGGCTGTGGTTATAGGTGGTGATCACGAAGAAGTTGTTCAGCCCCAGCCAGTATTCGGTGCCCTGGGCGCCTTCGAACTGCAACAGGCCGACTTCGGCATCGGCGGCCGGCGGATCGTCCACGCGTACGCCCAGCTGGTCGAGCGCGTCCCAGCGATAGGCGGGCTTGCGTTTGCTGCGTTCGATGGCATCCAGGTTTTTGTCGCTGCCGATCCAGGCCGGCAGCGCGACCGGCTCGCCACGGGCCCAGCCGTGTTCGGCCAGATAATTGGCCACCGAGTAGATGATATCGGCCGGTTCTTCCCACAGATCGCGCTTGCCGTTGCCGTTGCCGTCCACCGCATAGGCGCGATAGCTCGACGGCATGAACTGCGGCAGGCCCATGGCGCCGGCATAGGAGCCGATCTCGCGGTCGCAGGCGAGGTCTTCTTCGACGCAGAGCACGATGAAGTTTTCCAGCTCCTTGATGAAATAGTCCGACCGCTCCGGGTAGTCGAAGCCCAGGGTGGCCAGCGCGTCGAGCACGCGATCGCGGCCGAGAAAGGCGCCGTACTTGGTTTCCACGCCGATAATGGCGGCGATGATATTGGCCGGCACGCCGTATTTGGCGACCGCGCCGTCGAACAGCTCGCGGTGCTCTTCGATATAGGCCGCGCCCTTGCGTGCCCGTTCGGGCTGCAGAAAAATCGGCCGGTAGTCTGCCCAGGTGAGCGTGCGCTCGGCGGGCTTGCGCATGGTGGCTACGATCTTGGGCTGGTATTGCGCGTCTTCGAGCAGGGCGCGGGCCGCGTCGATGTCCACCCCGTCGGCTTTTTCGAGGCGTTCGAGCAGGGCCTTGCCTTCCGGGCGTTCGGCATAATTGCCGGTCGCAGCCGTCGCGATCACGGGCACGCTGGTCAGCGCCAGCACGAGCAGTAGGAGGGATCGTGTCATGTGGCGAGCAGTTTCCGATGGGTATGAATGGACATGAGAATGCCGAACGAGGCCAGCAGGATCACCATGGAGGTGCCGCCATAGCTGATCAGCGGTAACGGCACGCCCACAACGGGCAGCAGCCCGGCGACCATGCCGATATTGACGAAGACATAGATGAAGAAAGTCAGGCTCAGGCTGCCGGCGGCCAGGCGTTGGAAGGTGTCCTGGCTTTTGAGTGCGATATACAGCCCGCGGCCCACAATGAAGCAATACAGCGCCAGCAGCGCCATCACCCCGAACAGGCCGGTTTCTTCGGCGAATACCGCGAACACGAAATCGGTGTCGGATTCCGGCAGGAAGTTCAGGTGGGCCTGGCTACCGTTGAGCCATCCCTTGCCGAACAGGCCACCCGAGCCGATGGCGATCTTGGACTGCGAGATGTGATACCCGGCGCCCGTCGGGTCGCGAGCGGGGTTTAGAAACGTCAGCACGCGCTCCTGCTGGTAGTCGTGCATGTTGTACCAGAGCAGCGGCGCGGCCGCTGCGGCCACAAGCACCAGCAGCAGAATGATGCGCCAGCGCAGGCCGGCGAAATACAGGGCAAAGCTGCCGGCCGCGGCGATCAGGAGCGCGGTCCCCAGGTCCGGCTGGTCGGCTACGAGCAGCACGGGTACGGCAATCAGCAGCGCGGCCACGCCCACGTCCTTGAGGTTGGGCGGCAGGCTACGGTCGCGAAAATAGGCGGCTACGGTCAGCGGCGCGGCCAGCTTCATCAGCTCCGAGGGCTGAAAGCGCACCACGCCCAGGTCGAGCCAGCGGCGGGCGCCCATGGCGGTATCGCCCAGCAGGACCACGAGCACGAGCAGAAACACCCCGAAGCCGAATACCCAGGGCGCGGCGACCCGAAACCATTCGGGCGGTATCTGGGCGACCACGAGCATGCCGAGCAGGCCGATACCCAGGCGGATCGCCTGGTTGATGACCACCGCGCTCGACTGGCCGGAGGCGCTATAGAGCACGAACAGCCCCAGCGCGGCACAGCAGGCGAGTGCGACCAGCAGCTGCAGGTCGATACGCCAGTAGACGAGCCACTCCGACAGCGTCGAAGGCGCATTGGTGGCATTGGCGCTCATCGGCCCGCTCCGGTCGACGCCTGCAGCACCGGCGGCTGGCTGCGAAACGCGTCGATCACCTTGCGTGCCACCGGGCCGGCGACGCTGGAGCCGCCGCCGCCGTGTTCGACCAGCACCGCCACCGCGATCTCGGGATCGTCGATGGGGGCAAAGGCAATGAACAGGGCGTGATCGCGAAACTGGTGCTCGACATCTTCAAGATCGGGTGCAGCCTGGTTCTGGGCCAGCTTGGTGACCTGCGCCGAGCCGGACTTGCCGGCGATCGTGTAATCCAGATTCTGGCCCACGTAGTAGTGCGCGGTACCGCGGGGGTTGGTGATCACCTGTTCCATGCCGCTGATGATCACGCCCCAGTGTGCCGGGTCTTCCAGCTTGATCGGACGCAGGGCCGTGGGCCGGGTCTGGTGCATGGTGCCGTCAAGCGGATCGCGCCAGCCGCCCAGCACGTGCGGCTTGTAGCCCTCGCCGCGTTCGGCGATCCGGCTGGTCATCTGTGCGAGCTGCAGCGGCGTCGTGGTCATGAAGCCCTGGCCGATGATCGTATTGAGCGTTTCGCCCGGGAACCACGGCTGATTACGGGTGCCGTTCTTCCAGGCGCGAGACGGCATGATGCCGGAATTCTCGCGTGGCAGGTCGATCCCGGTACGCGAGCCGAGCCCGAACAGCGCCCCGTAGCGGTGAATATTGTCGATGCCGAGCTTGAGCCCGAGCTTGTAGAAATACACGTCCGAGGAGCGATAGATCGCCTCCGGCATATCCACCCAGCCATGCCCCGAGCGTTTCCAGTCGCGATAGCGGTGATTACTGCCCGGCAGCGTGATGAAACCGGGACACCACACCTGCTTGTCGGCGGCGATCTGGTCGGTTTCCAGCCCCGCCAGCGCCATCACCGGCTTGACCGTGGAGCCGGGCGGGTACTGGCCTTGCAACGCCCGGTTGAACAGCGGTTTATGCGGGTCGGATATCAGCTTCTGGTAGTTCACGTGGCTGATTCCGTCGACGAACAGGTCCGGGTCGTAGCTGGGTTTGGATACCAGGGCCAACAGCCCGCCCGTTTTCGGGTCCATGGCGACCACGGCACCGTCCTGGTCGCCCAGCGCGTCGTATGCGGCGCGCTGCAGGCGTGCGTCGATGGTCAGGAACAGGCTCTCGCCTGCGACCGGGCGATTCATTTCCAGTTCGCGCAGCGCGCGGCCGCTGGCGTTGGTCTCGACCACGCGCGAGCCCGGCTCGCCGTGCAGGCGTGATTCGTAGCTGTACTCGACGCCCGACTTGCCGATGTGGTTGGAGCCGCGATAGCGCTTTTCGTCCACGCGCCGCAGATCCTCCAGGGTAATGCCGCCGACATAGCCCACCAGATGGGCCGAGACGTCGCCCAGCGGATAGTGGCGGGTCAGCCCGGCCCGTACGTCGACGCCCGGAAAGGCACCCCGATTGACTTCAAAACGGGCGACCTCGCGCTGGCTGAGATTGAGTCGGATGGGCACACCTCGAAAACGCGGCGTCTTGGCCATGCGATCTCGAAAGCGCTGCAGGTCGGCCTCGCGTATTTCCACGATGCGCGACAGGCGATCGAGGGTCGCGTTCACGTCGTCGACCTGCTCGGGCACGATCTCGAGCCGGTAGGCAGGCAGGTTATCGGCCAGCACCACGCCATTGCGGTCGTAGATGAGCCCGCGTACCGGCGGCATCACCTGAACACGCATGCGGTTGTCCTGCGAACGCGTTTCGTAATAGCCGTAGCGCAGCACCTGCAGAAAACCCACGCGAAAAAGCAGCACGCCCACGAGCACCATGATCGCCGCCCCCGCCACCGCGGTGCGCAGCAAAAACATGCGCCGCTCGGCCGCATGGTTCTTGATCGCGTTATCGGTGACCATGCGGCGTTGAAAACTCCCGTGCCCCAAGGGCCTGCATTAATCTGTTGAAGTATGACGTGAATCGTCGCGCGGCGCGCGAACGGATGCAGCGCCGGCATGCAGCGCAGCGACGCGCCCGGCGGATTTCACCGTGGGTCCGGGCAGCGATCACGAACGTTTCAGAATTCCCTGATCTATCCGACCTCTAATTCGGCGATGCGTTCCAGCAGCGACGCCCAAAGCGGCCAGACGAGCACGGTCGTTGCCACCGGCAGCCAGCGCCACCACTGATTGACCTCGGCCCCGGTTACGCCATCGATCCAGAACAGCGCGAACTCATAGAGTATGAATACCGGCAACAACAGCACGCTCTGCTGCCAGACCGGAAAGCTCCAAAGCAGCTCGCGCATGCGGATGACGAGGTATCCGGCCACGGCCAGCGCGAGCCCGTGTTCGCCCAGCGGGGTACCGTAGATCACGTCGATCAGAACGCCGCTGGTCCAGGCGGCCAGCAGGCCGAAACGCCCCGGCTGCACCAATACCCAAAACAGCACGGTCGCCGGGTAGAGCGCCGGGCGAACCGCCGACAGCGCATCGGGCAGCGGCAGAATGGCCAGAAACAGCGCGCCGCCCAGCGTAGACAGAATAAGCAGGCCGCTGACGCGGCGCTCGGTAATCATGGAGCCGGGCTGTCGCCGTTCGCATCGTCTTTCGCCTGATCCGTGCTGTTGCCCTCCTGGGCCTCGGCAACGGGGTCGAGCGTGTTGTCAGTCCACACCAGCAGGACTTCCCGGCCGCGATTGAGGTGGGCGGTCGGCGTGGCTACGACCTCCAGAAACTCATCGCCCGGCTGGTGGACGACGCTCGTGACCTCGGCTACCGGATAGCCGGCCGGGTAACGCCCGCCCAGCCCCGAGGTCACCAGCAGATCACCCACCTGGATATCGGAATTATTGGCCAGAAACGGCAGGCGCAGTTCGCTGGACTTGCCGCTCCCCTGGGCGATCGTCTGCAGGCCGGTGCGATTGATTTCGACCGGAATGCCGTGATTGGCATCGGTGATCAAAATCGCGCGCGAGCCCATGGGCGTCACGTCCGTGACCTGGCCCATGATGCCGTTGGCATCGACCAGTGCCTGGCCGACGAACACGCCGTCGGTCGAGCCCTTGTTGAGCTTGATGTAGTGTCGATACGGATCGGGACTGACCGAGAGTATGCGCGCGATCAGCACGTTCTGGTCGAGCGAACTGGCCGAGGCGAGCAGGGCACGAATGCGCTCGTTTTCGGCCTGCAGCGACGCCAGGCGTTGCAGGCGCGCCTGCAATAGCAGCACCTTCTGCTCGAGCGCTTCGTTATCGGCAATGAGCTGGCCGCGATCGAAATAGCGGCCCAGATAATGGACCATCTCGCCGGGTAGCTCGGCGATCATCTGAATGGGCTGGGTGGCGACCGCGAGCGTACTGCGGATCGGC
The DNA here is from genome assembly GCF_964012375.1 of uncultured Salinisphaera sp. NCBI lineage: Bacteria > Pseudomonadati > Pseudomonadota > Gammaproteobacteria > Salinisphaerales > Salinisphaeraceae > Salinisphaera > uncultured Salinisphaera sp. The sequence goes on along the minus strand of NZ_CAXGSH010000017.1, from coordinate 26,460 downwards.
TTGAGCGACGTGCTCGCGTGATCGACCATCATCAGGATAATCGATATAACCACGATCGCGACGATCCGAAGGCCTGGCGTAATGCGTCGACCCAGCAGCGATGATTTGTCGTCCTCGGCGAGTCCGCGCACTCAACGCCCCTGAAACCGTGGAATAAACCGTAATTATCGCGCCAGATTAGGCTGGCGCACGGACCTTCGCAACTGTCTTGCAGTCGCGAAGGCGATAGACCGCGGCCTTACTCCAGTGCGAGCAGCTGGCCGGTCTTGCGGTCGATCATTTCCAGGAGAATGCCGCCACCGCGGGCCACGCAGGTCAAGGGATCGTCGGCCACGATCACCGGCAGGCCGGTTTCTTCGGAGATCAGCTTGTCCAGATCGGCCAGCAGCGCGCCGCCGCCGGTAAGCACGATTCCGCGCTCGGCCACGTCGGAGCCCAGCTCCGGCGGGGTGGACTCCAGCGCAAGCTTCACGGCGCTGGTGATATTCGAAAGCGGTTCCTGCAGCGCATCCAGTACTTCATTGGAGTTGAGCGTGAACGCGCGCGGCACGCCCGCGGACAGATGCCGGCCGACCACCTCGATTTCCTTGACCTCGTGGCCGGGGAAGGCGGTGCCGATCTGCTGCTTGATGGACTCGGCGGTGGATTCGCCGATGAGCATGTTGTACTGGCGCCGCACGTAGTTGACGATCGCCTCATCGAATTTGTCGCCGCCGGTGCGCACGGACTCGGCATAGACGATGCCGTTGAGCGAGATGACCGCGACTTCCGAGGTGCCGCCGCCGATATCCAGCACCATCGAGCCGCGTGCCTCACCGATCGGAATACCCGCGCCGATGGCGGCCGCGACCGGCTCTTCCACCAGATACACGCGGCGCGCGCCGGCGTTGGAGGCGGATTCGCGGATCGCCCGGCGCTCGACCTGGGTCGAGCCATAGGGCACGCAGACCAGAACGCGGGTCATCGGCCGCAGCATGCGCTTCTTGTGCACCTTGCGGATGAAGTGCTGAAGCATCTTCTCCGTGACGGTGAAGTCGGCGATCACCCCGTCCTTGAGCGGACGAATGGTGGTGATGTGGTTCGGTGTACGCCCGAGCATGCGCTTGGCATCGTGGCCCACGGCCTCGATACGCTTGCCGCCGCGCGCGTCCATACGGACGGCGACCACCGACGGCTCGTTGAGCACGATGCCCTGATCGCGCGCATAAATCAGCGTGTTGGCTGTACCCAGATCAATCGAGAGATCGTTGAGGAACAGGCCGCGGAAATTGTCGAACATGTAGAGCACACCCGAGGGCAAGTACAAAAAAGCGCGTGGTCGACACGCGCGGCGGGCGCCGCGAAGTCGCATCGTGACGCACTAGGGAACCTGAAAATAGGTCAGAGGTTCATCAGGAGCGCAATGCTAGCAACGGGCATGCGTAACGGCAACGCTGACGACGGCCGCCAAGACACTTATGCTAGTTTTAGCCGCGCGCAGCGCCGCTGCGCTGTGTTTTTCACGCCCCCGTACTGGTTGGAAGAATTACTGTGAGTCTGAGCGAAGAGCAGGTTCGGAATGTGGCCCGTCTGGCCCGTCTCGGCCTCGATGACGACCAGATCGCCGAATATGCCGGCGAGTTGTCGAACATCCTCGAGGTGGTAGCAAGCCTGGAACAGGCTGACACTACCGATGTGGAGCCCATGGCGCATCCGCTGGATCTGGCCGCGCGGCTGCGCGCCGACGCCGCGGTCGCGGTGCAATCGCGCGACGATTTCCAGGCGATTGCGCCCGCGGTCGCCGAGGGCGTCTATCTCGTGCCGAAGGTGATCGAATGAGCGACGAGCGCAGTATCCGCCAGCTGGCGGGCGATCTGGCGGCGAAAAGGCTGAGCGCCGTCGAGTTGACCGACCACTTCCTCAAGCGCATTGCCGCCCACGACGAGCGCCTGAATACGCTGATCAGCCGTAGCGAGTCGGCCGCGCGCGAGCGCGCCGCGGCCATCGATGCCGGCACCGACGCCGGTACGCCGCTGGCCGGGGTGCCGATCGCCCATAAGGACATCTTCTGCACCCGCGGCGTACGCACCAGCTGCGGCTCGCGCATGCTCGACAACTTCGTCGCACCGTATGATGCGACCGTGGTCGAGCGTCTGGCAGCGGCCGGCACGGTGACGCTCGGCAAGACGAATATGGACGAGTTCGCCATGGGCTCGTCCAACGAAACCAGCTTCTACGGCGCGGTACGCAACCCCTGGAATACCGATCATGTACCGGGTGGTTCCTCCGGCGGGTCGGCCGCGGCGGTGGCTGCCGGGATGGTGCCCGCGGCGACCGGCAGCGATACCGGCGGCTCGATCCGTCAGCCGGCGGCTTTCTGTGGCGTGACCGGTATCAAGCCGACCTACGGGCGCGTATCGCGCTACGGCATGATCGCCTTTGCCTCCAGCCTGGATCAGGGCGGCTGTTTTGCCCGCTCGGCCGAGGACTGTGCCGCGGTGCTGCAGGCCATGGCCGGTTTCGACGAGCGCGATTCCACCAGCGTCGAACGCGCGGTGCCCGATTACAGCGCGGCCCTGGCTGCCCAGGGCGACGATTTTCTCAAGGGCATGAAGGTCGGCCTGCCGAAGGAATACTTCGCCGAAGGACTGGACAACGCCAGTCGCGAGGTCATCAACGCCGCGATCGGCGAATTCGAGGCGCGCGGCGCCGAGATTGTCGAGATCACGCTGCCGCATACCGAGCTCGCCGTATCGACCTACTACGTGCTCGCGCCGGCCGAGGCGTCTTCCAACCTGGCCCGCTTCGACGGCGTGCGCTACGGCTATCGCTGCGATAACCCGGTGGATCTGGAAGACCTGTATACCCGCTCGCGCGGCGAAGGCTTCGGCCGCGAGGTGCAGCGGCGCATCATGGTCGGCGCCTATGTGCTGTCGGCCGGCTACTACGACGCCTACTATCTGAAAGCGCAGAAGACGCGGCGTCTGATCGCGCGCGATTTCAGCGATGCCTTCGACAAGGTTGACCTGATCGCCGCGCCCGTGACCCAGGCGCCGGCCTTCAAGCTCGGTGAAAAGCTCGACGATCCGGTATCGATGTATCTCAACGACGTCTATACGCTGCCGGCGAGTCTGGCCGGTTTGCCGGGCATGTCGGTGCCGGCCGGCTTTGTCGACGGGCTGCCCGTTGGCCTGCAGCTGCTGGCGCCGTGGTTCGAGGAAAGCCGTCTGCTCGGGGCAGCGCATGCCTATCAGCAGTCCACCGATTGGCACAGCAAGCGTCCGGCAGGGTTCGAATAATGGCCTGGGAAACCGTCATCGGGCTGGAAGTGCATATCCAGCTCGCAACGCAAAGCAAGATCTTTTCCACCGCGCCGACCGCCTACGGGGCCGAGCCGAATACCCAGGCCAGCGCGGTCGATATCGCGCTGCCCGGGGTGTTGCCGGTGATCAACGGCCAGGTCATCCGCATGGCCACCCTGTTCGGGCTGGCCATCGATGCCGATATCGCGCCCAAATCGGTGTTCGCGCGCAAGCACTATTTTTACCCGGATTTGCCCAAGGGCTATCAGATCAGTCAGTTCGAGCTGCCGATCGTCGCCAACGGGCATCTGGATATCGTGTTGCCCGATGGAACGGAAAAGCGGGTGGGCATCACCCGTGCGCATCTGGAAGAAGACGCCGGCAAATCGCTGCACGAGGCGTTCGATCGCGATACCGGCATCGACCTCAACCGGGCCGGCACGCCGCTGGTCGAATGCGTTTCCGAGCCGGATATGCGTAGCGCGGCGGAGGCGGTGGCCTATGCGCGCAAGCTGCATGCGCTGGTCCAGTATCTGGGTATCTGCGACGGCAACATGCAGGAAGGCTCCTTCCGCGTGGACGCGAACGTCTCTATACGCCCGGTGGGCTCGAGCGAGTTCGGCACGCGCACTGAAACCAAGAACGTGAACTCCTTCCGCTTTCTCGAAAAAGCGATCGAGTTCGAAGTCGAGCGCCAGATCGATGTGCTCGAATCCGGCGGCACCATCGTGCAGGAAACCCGCTTGTACGACCCGGACGCCGACGAAACGCGCTCCATGCGCAGCAAGGAAGAAGCCCACGACTATCGCTACTTCCCGGACCCGGACCTGCTGCCCGTGGTCATCGACGATGAGTTCGTGGATGCCGCGCGTGCCGATCTGCCCGAGCTGCCGGATGCCAAGCGCGAACGTTTCATGACGGAATACGCCCTGGGCCGTGAGGACGCCGCGGCGCTGACGAGCTCGCGCGCCCTGGCCAACTATTTCGAAGCCACGGTGGCAGCGGTGGGTGGCGACGCGGCCAGCCACGGCAAGCCGGCCGCCAACTGGATCATGGGGGATCTGTCCGGTGCGCTCAATCGCGAAGGGCTGGCCATCGCCCAGTCGCCGGTCAGTGCCGAGCAGCTCGGTGGTCTGATTGCCCGAGTGGCGGACAACACCATCTCCGGCAAGATCGGCAAGGATGTGTTCGAGGCGCTGTTCAAGGGCGAGGGCGAATCCGCCGATGCGATCATCGAAGCCAAGGGCCTCAAGCAGATCACCGACAGCGGCGAAATCGAAGGCTTCGTGGATCAGGTCATCGCCGACAATCCCGATCAGGTCGAGCAGTACCGCGAAGGCAAGACCAAGGTCATCGGCTTTCTCGTCGGGCAGGTGATGAAGGCCTCGAAGGGCAAGGCCAACCCCAAGGAAGTCAATCAGATGCTGGCGGCCAAGCTCGCCGAATAGCACAACCGTCTCGCGGGTTTTTTATCCGCGGATCCACGCGTGCCGTCGGTGCGTGTTGATCGATAGCCGCGCGCTCGGTGGCCCGTCTTCGGCCGGCGTCGATCTGCGGACGGTGTACGTCCAGTTTGGAAGGCTCTTGTAATCGGGGTCACAGGCGCCACCCTTAAGCTCATGCAACGCACGCTTTTATTCGATACCCCGGGCCGTTCGACACGCGATATCGCGCACGACGTCAACGCGGTGGTGCGCGAGGCAGGCGTGGCGACCGGCGTATGCCATGTATTCATTCGGCACACCTCGGCCTCGCTGATGATCTGCGAAAACGCCGACCCGGACGTGCGCGAAGACGTGGAACGCTGGATGGCCAAGGCGGTGGTGGATGGCGACCCCATGTTCGTGCACGACATGGAAGGCCCCGACGACATGCCCGGCCATATCCGCAGTATTCTCACCGGTATGGATTTGAGCGTGCCGATTACCGACGGCGCGCTCAATCTCGGCACCTGGCAGGGCATCTATCTCTACGAGCACCGCAGCGCGCCGCATAAGCGCGAGGTGGTGGTTACCCTGTTGCCGGCCGTGGGCTAGGGCGTGTCGCCGGGACGGGTGGCCAGCCGCTGCGCGTTCGAATTGCATGAAAGCGCGGGTTGCAGCGCCGGACGAACCCGACAATGCGGCCGCTTGGCCGGTCGAATAAGCGGTAGTGCCGCTATTCGATGACGCCGCAGTACATGCGTACGCCGCCCTTGCCGTGGCCATGGCCGTGGCCCGCGCTCGCGTGGTTCTGGTAACGATCGGCGGCTGCATGAATCATGATTGAGCGGCCGGCCAGATCGGCAACCCGCAGGCGCGGCGCCAGTACCGGAATGGTTGCCGAACCGTCAGCCTCCACGACGAGATTGGGTAGATCGCCCAGATGACCCGTACCGTAGGGGCCGCCGTGCCGCCCGGTTTCACCCGGGTCGTAATGGTTGCCAGCGGCGGCCCCCGGCGTCATTCGCCCATGCTTCGATGCCGCGCCGCAGTCGGCATGGGTATGAATATGGGCGCCGTGAGCGCCGCCAGCTTCCAGATGATGCAGATCGGGCGTAATCAACAGCCCGTACTCGGTGTCGGAGAACGTCACCACCCCCACGGGCTGGCCGCGGCCGTCGAGGCTGAGGCGATGTATTTCGGTTGGCTTGGAGGCAGCGTTCGTACTGGCGCTGATGATCAGCAGGAGCGATGCAGCGAATGTTGCAGGGCGTATGCTCACTGCGCGCGGGCGATCGGCGCCACCGGCTTCCATTCGGTCACGCCTTCGATCGCATCCTCGCGTTCGCCTATCGTCACCGGTATCGACCAGCGCTTGATCACGGTGTCGGTATCCTCGGACTCGACCTCCCCGAGATAGCCGATTCGAGGATCGACCCAGCCGTAGCGCGGCTGGCTGGAAACCGCGGTCCAGCTGACGTCGCTGCCGGCCTCGTAGCTAGGCGCACCGGCGGGCGCGGCCTTTTGCCAGGTAACGCTATGCCGATTCACCGACACGCCACGTGCGTCGAAGCGCAGCATGGGTTCGGCGTCTGCGCCGCGCACCACCAGCGGTGCATCGCCGGAATAGGATAGAAAAAGCCCGGCCCGCGCACTGCCGTTCATGGCACGGACCCCGACCTCCGGCGCCAGCGCGTTGGTTACACGGGCCTCTGGGATGCCAGTAGGCTCGGGTACGAACTGGAAATGGCCGCGAATGGCGGTGCGCGTGTCACCGTACTGCACGGGAATACGCCACTCGCCGACCTCGGCGGTCTTGCCTTGCTCGCGGACGCCGTCAGCCACGGCCACGGCGTCGGTGCGCAGGCGCAGATCGAACCAGCCCCAGTTTGCGGCCGGTTCGACCACTTGCCAGTTCGGTGCGCGCGAGGCATCGGCGCCGAAGGTGCCCGGCGCCATGAGCGTATTGCTGCGGTGAAACGCCGCGGCGCCCAGGTCGGCTTCGACCCCTTCCGCGCCGATCCGCAGGAACGCACGACCGTTGTCGTCGAACACCGTCAGCGGTTGCTTGCCGGGGTTGGCCACGAGCAGCTGCGGGGCGAGTGTGCGGCGTAGCTGCACCCGCAGGCCTTCAAGCTCGGCCGGCAGCGGGCCGAGCACGGCACGCACGGTCGCACTGTCCTCGTCGCCGGAATGCCCGGCATGCCCGTGGGCCAGCGCGCTCGCCCCAAGCAGGATCAGCAGGCTGAGATGCCGGCTCGCGACCCCGAGCCGGCGTATCGATAGGCGACGCATCATTCGTCTTTTGTATCGTCGTCGGCCACGCCGTCGCCGAGATCCTCGGCCAGGCCCTTGCCGGCTTCGGGCAGGCTGGTGGCCGTATCCACGCCAACGCCCGCGGCGCGCTTGCCGGCCTGAGTCAGCTCGTCTGCCACGGCGGGTGCGCCGTCGATCAGTTCGCCCGGCACGGGAATGATGCTGGTTACGCCCGACAGCAGATCGGTGATCGGCATGAGCGGCGATACCGCTTTGGCGTCTTGTCCGCTACCCAGCAAACCGTTGCTGCCGGTTAGCAGGCCGCCGATCAAACCGTCGCCTCGTTCTGAATCGACAGCCTCCGGAGCCGGTTCCGGTTGATTGATATCACCCTGGCCGGCCGGGTTGGGGGCCACGCCAACGGGGGTCGACACCGAAGGCACGCGCTTGCCGTCGCCGGCTTCGAAACTCGCGAACAGCATGTACTGGCCCGCGGGCAGCACCGCCGGGTTGCCGGTCATCTGCACGGTGAGCGTGTTGCCGCTGCGCGAAACGATCGGCAGCACCACCGCGCGTTGATCGCCGTCGACCAGATGCGTGGTTGCGGTACGGCGGATGAGCATCACCTGATCCACGGCCGGATTGCTTACCGTCACCGTGAACGTGTCGCCGTTGGTTTCGAGTTCGGTGGGCGCGTCGGTGATCACGGGGCGATCGCCGCGCATGGCGTAGGGCGGGGTATAGATCTCGAACGAAGGATCGCGGCTTTCGTAGTTGGCCAGGCCGATGCTGTCGAAATTGATGTTGGACGCATAGGCGGTGTTGATCGGCGAATGGCCACCGATGAGTATGCGCCCGTCCGGCATCAGCAGTGCGGTGTTGTGGTAGGTACGCTTGCGGTGCGCCCGTGCCATCACCTGCCAGGTTTCGGTTTGCGGGTCGAAGCGTTCGGCTTCGCGGATCGCGCCTTCCGCACCGGGGACGACCACGCCGTCGCGATCGCCGCCGGAGAAGATCATGACGCTGTCGTCGGGCATGACCACCGAATAGCCGTACCAGCGCGGCCGGCTCAGCGGCCCGGTCAGGCGCGAGGAATACTGCATTTCGTCGTCGTTGACTTCGACCGTATCGATGCGCGAGGAGGACACCGGCAGATAGCCGCCGGGGCTGCCTACGGTGACGTAGGTGGGGACGCCGCCGGCGGTCAGGAACTCGGCTTCGTGGTAGCCGCCGTTTTCATCCGGGCGCAGGGGCAGCATGGCCGAGAAGGTCGATCCGCGCATGCCGGAGCCGATGGTGCGTTCGAGCGCGCGTGCATCGACCGGCGTATCGGCGAGTTGTTCGATCGCCGCCGCGGGATTACTCACGGTCGTGCCCACCAGGTCGCCGAGCAGGCTGCTGACCTGTTCGCCGTTCAGGTTGGTGGGGTTGAGGGTGCTCGTGAGTTCCTTGAGCCCGATCTCGTTGAACTTGAGCGGCAGCCCGGCATAGCCGAGATCGGTCCACTGCTGGGTGTCGGGATCGTAGGCGGCGACGATATTCCACAGCGCCTGATCGTAGGCCTGGCCAAACGGATTGAAGGCCTGGCCGCCGGCGTTGTAGTAGACCTGACCGTTCGGCAGCAGATGCAGGCGCGGGAACAGCGGCAGGGAGCGCTGAGCGGCGTCGCCGTTCTCGCTCCAGCGGCCGGTATCCAGGTCGTAGGTCTCGGTTTGTGTGACGTTGCGTCCCGAGTTCAACGGCTGTTCCGGATACACCGGCTTGAGCAGCTTGGTGACACCGCTGGCCACGAACACATCGCCGTCGGCGAGGGTGACCAGCGTGGGATACCAGCGCCCGAAGGTCATATCGCCGCTTTGCGTCCACGTATTGCTCTGCGGATCGAAGATACGCGAGGACTTGAGGCCTTCGAGTTCGACCACGCCCACCGGCAGACCGTCCACGCCGGGCTCGGTGTAGTAGTCGGTGCCGCCCACGGCCATCATGCTGCCGTCGGCCAGGAACACCACGTCCGCACAGAACAGGGCACCGTCGTTCTTGGCCGTATTATCGGCCGTGGACAGGATGCCGTTGGGGACACCCGGCAGGCCACGCGCAATGGTTTCGCTGTCGTTGCCGTCCGGATTGGCACCGCCATCGAGCGGCGCGGGCTTTTTCCATGACGGCGTGTCGTCTTCGCCCAGGGTGAGTACGCGTGACTGATCGTTGACGGTCACTTCGCCGAACTCGGCAACGATCGACAGTTCCACGTTCTCGGTGCCTTCCAGGGCGTTGAGATAGACGAAGCGCCCGTCGCCGAGATTGGCCACCGTGCCGGCTGCAGGCTTGCAGCTGAGCGTGCCGTCTTCGCGGGCCAGACAGCGCTCGTCGGTTTCTACCGTTTTACCGTCGACCACGAGCGTGGGTTCGGCGAAGGGTTCGCTGAAATGACCGCCCACCTGTGGCGGCAGGTTGTTCGCGCCAGAGCCCCGGGTGTCGGCGGCAGGCTTGTCCGAAACGGCCTTATCGGCGACCGCGGGCGACTCGGTGGGCGCGTCGCCGGGTGTCGTCTGGGTATCCGGCTTGCCGGCATTGAGCAGCTTGCCCAGGATGCCGTCGTCGAGCGCGGCCAGCGCCGGACTGGATGACAGGCAAAGGGCCAGGGCGGCCGTCGTCGCCGCAGACAGGGTCATGCGCATCGGGTTCTCCTCCGACAACTTCAAGGCAGTTTCGCGGTCTTGCCCGAGTCGTTGTTATTTTGTGTTCGGTCGGAAGCAACCGGTAGCACGCGCCAATTAAGTCGCGCAAACGCGAAAACCGCGTCGGAGCGCGGTCTTTTGCGGCACAAGGCTGTGACGACAACGGGTTACCCCATTGTCAATTTTTTGGGAAAATTCGCCCAGGAAAGCATTCGACGCTGAATCCGCTCGATCCAGCGCAGCCGAATCGGGTGTTATTCCGAGCCGGCCACGACCCTAATGGTGGAAGTGGCGAATGCCGGTGAACAGCATCGCAATGCCGGCTTCGTCGGCGGCCGCGATCACTTCGTCGTCGCGAATCGAGCCGCCGGGCTGGATCACGGCCTTGACGCCGGCTTCGGCCGCCGCGTCCAGGCCGTCGCGAAACGGGAAGAATGCATCCGATGCCATCACCGAGCCGGCCACGTCCAGGCCGGCATCGCGGGCCTTGATACCGGCGATACGGGCCGAATCCACGCGGCTCATCTGGCCCGCGCCCACGCCGATCGTGCGTCCGTCGCGGGCATAGACGATGGCGTTGGATTTCACGTACTTGGCCACCCGCCAGGCAAACAGCAGGTCCTGCAGCTGGGTGCCGTCCGGCTGAGCCTTGGTCACCACGTCCAGCTTGTCGCGGTCGAACAGCAGGGCGTCGGCGTCCTGTACCAGCAGGCCGCCTGCGATCTGGCGCATGGCCAGCTTCGGCGCGTCGCTGGCGTTGAAATCGCCGGTGGCGATCACGCGCAGGTTCTTTTTCTTGGAAAAGGCGTCCAGCGCAGCATCGTCGATACGCGGCGCAAGGATCACCTCGGCAAACTGGTTGGCCAGAATCTGGTTCGCCGTATCGACGTCCAGCGCTTCGTTGAAGGCGATGATGCCGCCGAAGGCCGAGGTGGGGTCCGTCGCGAAGGCGCGCTCGTAAGCCGTCTTCAGGTCGGGGCCAACGGCCACGCCGCAGGGGTTGGCGTGCTTGACGATCACACAGGCGGGCGCCTGATCGAAGGCGCGTACGCAGGCCAGGGCCGCGTCCGAATCGGCCAGATTGTTGTACGACAGCGCCTTGCCCTGGCATACGCGCGCATCGACGAGGCTCGCGGCCACCGGCGTGGACGCCGCATAGAGCGCGGCGCGCTGGTGCGGGTTCTCGCCGTAGCGCAGATCCTGGCGTTTGGTATAGGTTGCCGCAAAGCGTGCCGGCAGAACGTCTTCGGCTTCGCTGTCCGGGGTGCTGTCGTCGCCCTGCAGATACTCGGCGATGGCCCGGTCGTAGCCGGCGGTATGGTTGAAGCCCTTGGCAGCCAGACGGCGACGCGTGGCCGTGCTCGTGCCGCCGTGGGCGCCCAGGTCGTCCAGCACGGCGTCGTAGTCGGCGGCGTCGACCACGAGGGTGACATAGGCGTGGTTCTTGGCCGCCGCGCGCAGCATCGCCGGGCCGCCGATATCGATGGTTTCGATCGCCTGATCGCGCGGGCAGTTCGGGTCGGCCACGGTCTGTTCGAAGGGATAGAGATTGACCACCACCAGGTCGATAGGCGCGATGTCCTGCTCGGCCATCACCGCGTCGTCCTGACCGCGACGCCCGAGGATGCCGCCATGGATCTTCGGGTGCAGCGTTTTCACGCGCCCGTCCATGATCTCCGGCGCGCCGGTGTGGGCAGCGACATCGACCACGTCCACGCCGGCTTCGCGCAACACCCGCGCGGTACCGCCGGTGGACAGGATTTCGACGCCGTGCTCGGCGGCCAGCCTCTTGGCGAAGGCGGCTACGCCGGTCTTGTCGGAAACACTGATCAGGGCGCGGCGGATGGGGGCGTGTTCGGTTGCGGTCACGTTGGCCTTTGTCCGTTAAACGGATTGTTTCGGTTCAAATAAAAACACCCGCGATGCGGGTGGTAGCGTTCATGCCGTTGTGCGACGGCCTAGCGATCGAGGGCGTAGTTGCGCAGCTTCTTGCGCAGGGTGCCGCGATTGATGCCCAGCATTTCCGCGGCCCGCGACTGGTTGCCCTGGCTGTAGTCGAGCACGCGCTCGAGCAGCGGCTTCTCGACCTGTTCGAGCACCATCTGATACAGGTCGCGCGGCGGCGCGCAGCCGTTGAGCGATTCGAAATAACGATCGAGACTGGCGCCGACATAGTGACTGAGCGGCTGGGCAGCGTCGGAGTCGGTCTTCGGCATTCGAAACGGGCGCACTGGCAGGGACAAGGCGCAAAACTATAACGGCATTTACCGCCCAGAGAAAGACGACTTTCGGCTATTCGTTATCCAGCCCCGTGGCGCCAGCCGTTCAGGCGCACCCAGTCCTCTTCCACGGCCGGCTCGGCGAACTCGAATGCGCGATCGTAGGCGTTCCTGACCTCTTCGATCTGGCGTGTGAGCAGTCCGGACAACACCAGCGGTGCCCCGGGGGCAGCATGCGCAGTAAGCGTGGGCGCGAGGGCGATAAGCGGCTTGGCCAAGATATTGGCCAGCACGATATCGAAGCAGCGCTCGCCGATGCCGTCGAGCGCCGGGGTATGGATGCGTTCGAGTACGCCGTTGCGTTCGGCGTTTTCCTGCGTCGCCCGCAATGCCTGCTCGTCGATATCCACGGCCGTGACCGAAGCCGCACCCAGGCGGGCCGCGGCCACCGCGAGAATGCCCGAGCCGCAGCCGTAGTCGAGCACATGCCTGCCGGCGAGGTCGGCTTCGGCCAGCCATGCCAGGCACAGGGCCGTGGTCGGGTGGGTGCCGGTACCGAATGCCAGGCCCGGATCCAGGCGCACAATGATGGCATCGTCGTCAGCCTCGACCGGCGCGTTGTGGGGCGCGATCCAGAGCCGTTCGCCAAAGCGGATCGGCGGATGCTGGGCCAGCCAGGCGCTGGCCCAGTCCTGATTTTCCAGCCGGTCGCTGCGGATGGTCGCCGCGTCGCCCAGGGCCTCGCGCAGCGCGGCCTCGATCGGCTCGGCCAGCGTGCCGTCGGTGAACAGGCCGGTGATGCGCGAATCGGCAAAGGCCGGCTGTTCGTTGGGCGTGTTTTCCACGGTGATGTCGTCGCCGGCGTCCAGAACGGTGACGGCCTCGGCGTCGAAGCTTTCGAACACCGCTTCGGCCAGCGCCGCGCGCGGCGTTTCTACCGTGATCTGCAGCCAGGCTACCGGGCCACGCGCTTCAGCCACGGCCGCTTTCTTCCTTGAGCTTCTTCTCCAGCCAGTGGATCGACACGCCGCCCGCGATGTGTGCCGGGTCGTGGATGATGCGCTTGTGCAGGGCGATATTGGTGTTGATGCCCTCGACCACCATTTCAGAGAGCGCCATGTCCAGACGCGCGGCCGCGGCTTCGCGGGTATCGCCGTGGGCAATCAGCTTGCCGATGAGGGAGTCGTAGTAGGGCGGGATGCTGTAGCCGGCATAGATATGCGAATCCATGCGAATACCGGGGCCGCCGGGTGCGTGGTAGGCCTGGATCTTGCCCGGCGACGGCACGAAGGTTTCTGCGTGCTCGGCGTTGATGCGGCATTCGATGGCATGCCCGCGCAGCACGATGTCTTCCTGCTTGTAGCGCAGCTCATGGCCGGCCGCGATACGCAGCTGCTCGGCGACCAGGTCCACGCCGGTGATCATCTCGGTCACCGGATGCTCGACCTGAATACGGGTGTTCATTTCGATGAAATGGAACTCGCCGTTTTCGTACAGGAACTCGAACGTGCCGGCACCGCGATAGCCGATTCGCTTGCAGGCATCTACGCACAGCTTGCCGATATGTGCCCGCTCTTCCGGAGTAATACCCGGCGCGGGCGCTTCTTCGACCACCTTCTGGTGGCGGCGCTGCGGCGAGCAGTCGCGCTCGCCCAGGTGGATGGCGTTGCCGTGATTGTCGGCCAGTACCTGCACCTCGATATGCCGCGGCAACTCGAGATACTTTTCCATGTAGACGGCCGGGTTGCCGAAAAAGCTCGCGGCTTCGCGGCGGGCCATATCGATGGCGCCGGCCAGGGCCTTGGCCTCGTAGACCACGTGCATGCCGCGCCCGCCGCCGCCGCCGGCGGCCTTGATGATGACCGGAAAGCCGATCTTCTGGGCCAGCTTGCGGTTGGCGGCATCGTCGGCGGTCAGCGGCGCGCCGGAGCCGGGCACGCAGGGCACGCCCGCGGCCTGCATTTCCTGAATGGCCGAGGTCTTGTCGCCCATCAGGCGGATGGTTTCGGCACGCGGGCCGATGAAGGTGAAGCCGGACTGTTCCACGCTTTCCGCGAAATCCGCGTTTTCGGACAGAAAGCCGTAGCCGGGATGAATCGCGCTCGCGCCGGCCACTTCGGCCGTGCTCATGAGCGCGGCCATGTTCAGGTAGCTCTTGGCGCTTTCGGCCGGGCCGATACACACGGCTTCTTCGGCGAGCAGCACATGCTTTTGTTCGCGGTCGGCAGTGGAATACGCCGCAACTACAGGCACGTCGAGCTCGCGACAGGCGCGCAGAATACGCAGCGCGATCTCGCCGCGGTTGGCGATGAGGACTTTGCCTAACATGGGCGCCCCCTTATTTGACGACGAACAGCGGCTGATCGAACTCGACCGGCTGGCCGTTTTCTACCAGCACGGCGCTGACCTCGCCCGAGACTTCCGCTTCGATCTGGTTGAGCATCTTCATGGCTTCGATGATGCACAGCGTGTCGCTGGGCCCGATACGATCACCCACGTCGACGAACGGCTTGGCGTCCGGCGCCGGCGCGCGATAGAAGGTGCCGACCATCGGCGAGCGCACGATATGGCCTTCCGGCGTATCGTCTTCTTCCTCGGCTGCGCTGGCGTCGTTGCCACCGCCGGCTGCGGCGGCCGGCGCGGGCGCCGGCGCTGCCGGTGTGGCCGGCTGGGGCGGGGCAGCCGGCACGCTGCCCGGCGCCGGATAGCGGCCGATACGGACCGATTCTTCGCCTTCGGTGATTTCGAGTTCGGCGATGCCCGAATCCTCGACCAGCTCGATGAGCTTTTTCAGCTTGCGGATATCCATGGGGTGCTATTTCTCCTCGGTGGTCTCGGCGGCGCGCGCCATTGCGGCATCCAGGGCCAGGCTGTAGCCGTGCGCGCCAAAACCGGTGATGGTGCCGATTGCGATATCGGCGATATAGGAATGGTGGCGAAACGCTTCGCGTTGCGCGGTATTGGACAGATGGATTTCGATACAGGCCAGCTGCGTGCCCAGCAGCGCGTCGCGCAGAGCAATGCTCGTATGCGTGAACGCGCCGGGGTTGAACAGCACGCAGGCAACGTTCTCGTCGCGTGCGGCGTGAATGCGATCGATCAGTTCGCCTTCGTGGTTGGACTGGTAGCAGGCCAGGCTGTGGCCGTGCTCGCTGGCGCGGGCGGCCAGCTGCTGCTCGATATCGGCGAGCGTGTCGTGGCCATAGACGTCCGGCTCGCGGGTGCCGAGCAGGTTCAGGTTGGGTCCGTTGAGCAGCAGAAAATGAGCCACGCAGGCCGTCCTAGTATGGCGATGGCTGGAGTCTGCCCCAAGGGAATCGGCGTTACAACCGAAAAGAAAGGATTTTCGCGACCGTTCGCTGCCGTATTGTCGGTAATTCGGCGACGTTCACCCCAGCCGGGCCGCATCGTTGCGGCCGTTCGGCGGCGTTTGTGCCCTGGACTCAGTCTTTGGTGGCAGATGCCCCTTTTTCGAGCAATGGCTGCACGATATCGGACAATCGCGCATGATCCAGCGCACCCGCTATACGGGCGACCACGTGTCCGTCTCGATCGACGATGGCCGTGAACGGCAGTACGCCGGCCGGCGCATCGGTCGCGGTATAGCGATCCTGAATACGCGCGCCTTCGGTGGCGTCGGCCAGCACCGGATAATTGATATCGTAGCGCTTGGCGAATTCGCCCGCGGCCTCGGCTGTATCGACGGCAATACCCAGAATCTGAAGGCCCCGGTCGCCGTATTCGCGCTGGGCGTCGATGAGCATGGGCACTTCTTCGCGGCAGGGTTTGCACCAGCTCGCCCAGAAGTTGAGCACTACCACCTTGCCGTCGTAGTCGGCCATGGCATGCGGTTGGCCCTCGAGATCGACGAGCGTGAAATCGGCACGGTATGGCGTGTCCTCGGCGCTGTACCAGTAAAGCAGGCCCGCCGCGGCGGCAACGGCGACCAGCACGAGGAGCCCGAGGATATTGGCCTTACGGCGAGTCATGGCGAACGCTCCAGACGGTTCAGACGGTTGATGAACCCGGCCGGGTCGATGGTGCCGATCAGGCGCTGGTCGGCGGCTTCGCTGCCGTCGGGGCGGTAGAACAGCACCGTCGGCGGGCCGAATACGTCCAGTTCGCGCATGAGTGCGCGGTCGGCGCTGTCGTAATCGGTAACGTCCACCTGCAGGGCGACGACGTTGGAAAGCGCTTCGCGTACCTCCGATTCGGCGAACAGGCCGTGCTCCATCTGTACGCATTCCACGCACCAGTCGGCATAGAAGTCCACCACCGCGGCACGACCGTTTTCGCGGGCGTTGGCGAGCGCTGCCTGGAGCTGATCGAGATCGGCGACGCGGGTGAAGGGCGAATCTGTCGCCTGCGGCGCGTCGGTGCGCGCAGCGCTCGGGCCAGCCGTCAGCGGTGCGAGCGGGCGCAGGGCGGTGGCATTGCTTGCCCCGGCCAGCACCCCCAGCGTGGCGGCCCCGGCATAGACGAACAGCAGGAATACCAGGGCACGCAGAATGGCCCGGCCGGCACGCGCTGGCGGGTCCAGCGTGGAGAGATAGCTGCCATAGGCCAGCGCCAGCGCAGCCCAGCCGGCCAGGCTGACCGCGTTGGGCAGAATACGGGTGAGCAGCCAGAGTGCGACGGCCAGCAGAATCACGCCGGACAGAACCTGCACTTCCTTCATCCAGGCGCCGGCATGGGGCATGAGCCGGGCGCCGAAAACGCCGATGGCGATCAGGGGCACGCCCATGCCCAGACCCAGCATGAACAGCGCGGCACCGCCGAGGAGCATGTCGCCGCTGCTGGAAATATATAGCAGCGCGCCCACCAGTGGCGGCGCGAGACAGGGGCCGGCGATCAGCGCCGAGAAAAAGCCCATCAGCGATGCGCCGGCGATGCCGCCACGGCGGGCGCCGATGGCGCTGGCACGCTGGCGGATCGGTGCCGGCATCTGCAGCTGGAACAGGCCGAAGGCCGCCAGCGCAAGCAGCACGAACACCACGGCAAAGGGAATGAGTACCACCGGCATCTGCAGCGCGGCCTGCAGGTTGGCGCCGAAATAGCCGGCGATGACGCCGAATACGGTATAGGCCGCGGCCATGGCGAGCACATAGGCCAGCGACAGCGTGAAGGCCCGGGCCGGCGTGGCCTGGGCGCCGACGATCAGCCCCGACAGGATCGGGATCATCGGCAGAATACAGGGCGTGAACGCCAGCAGCAGGCCGAACAGGAAGAACAGCCCCAGGGTGGGCAGCGTGCCGGCGCCAGCGAGCCGGCCAGCCAGATCGTCCTGCTGGGTGAGAAAGCCGTTGTCGCTGTCGCCCGCGGCGGTTTCGTTTGCCGGCGACGTGTCGCCGGCCGGGGCCGCATCGATCGTGAGCGTTTTCGTCTGCGGCGGATAGCACAGCCCGGCATCCGCACAGCCCTGATAGGTCACACGAATACGCGCGTCGTCGGCGAGCGGCGTATCGTCCGCGATCGGCAACACCGCGCGCACGCTGTCGCGATAGGTTTCGACCGGGCCGAAGAACTCGTCGGTATGTTTTTCGCCAGCGGGTATGCGGGCATCGCCCAGGTTCGAGGCGCCGGCGTCGACGAGCTCGAAGTCGAAGGCGTGGCGATACAGGTAATAGGCGTCGGCGACCTGCCAGGTCACGGCGATGTCGCCGTCCTCGGTGCGGGCAGCGCTGGGCGCAAAGGCCTCGTCCACCGGCAGGAAGTCGTTCGCGGCCGACGCGGTGAGGCTGGTCAGGGCGAGCAGCCAGAGCGTCAGACTCAGCACAAGCCAGCGCCGACACGCTGGCCGGGCTTTATTTGCGACGGCGTTCACAGTGGCCGGGTCTGCTCGTCGAGCCAGTCGAGATAGGCTGCCGAGCCCTCGATAATGGGCACCGCGACCATTTCCGGCACGTCGTCCGGGTGCAGGGCGGTCACGCGCGCCTGGAGTGCCGGCACCTGTTCGGCGCGGGTTTTGATGAGCAACAACAGCTCGCTGTCGATTTCGATCTTGCCCTGCCAGCGATAGACCGATTCCAGCCCCGGCACGATATTCACGCAGGCGGCTTCGAAATGCTCGACCACGGCGCTGGCGATGCGGCGGGCGGTTTCGATATCCGGGCAGGTCACATAGACCATGCGGGCGTCGGCGGAGTTTCGGGTGTCGTTCATCGCCCGCATTCTAGAAGTTTGCGGCGCAATGCGCGATCACACGCCGCTCTTGTCCCGCGCCCAGCCGGCCCCAGAATAAAAGACGAAGTGAAAGTTATTTAGTGGCGCGAAATGGCACTGTTATAGTCGCGGCACAACAATTCATGGAGTAAGGGATATGAGTTTGCGATTGGGCGATACCGCACCTGATTTCAACGCCGACACGACCGAAGGCGAAATCAATTTTCACGAATGGCTCGGCGACAGCTGGGGCATGCTCATGTCGCATCCGGCCGACTTCACGCCGGTCTGCACCACCGAGCTGGGCGCCGTGGGCGGCCTGACCGAACGCTTTGCCAAGCGCAACGTGAAAGCGATCGTGGTGTCCGTGGATTCGGTGGAAGACCACAAGGCCTGGGCCAACGACATCCAGGAAACCCAGGGCAATGCGGTCAATTTCCCGATCATCGGCGATACCGACCGCAAGGTCGCCGAGCTCTACGACATGATTCACCCCAACGAGGGCGACACGTCGACGGTGCGCTCGGTGTTCATCATCGACCCGAACAAGAAGATCCGCATGACGCTCACCTACCCGAAGAGCGCCGGCCGTAATTTCGACGAAATCCTGCGCGTGATCGATTCGCTGCAGCTGACCGACAACTACAAGGTCACCACGCCCGCGAACTGGCAGGACGGCGACGACGTCATCGTCTCGCCCGCGCTGTCGAACGAGGACGCCAAGAAACTGTTCCCGGCCGGCTGGAACGAGCTCAAGCCCTACCTGCGCATGACCAAGCAGCCGAACAAGTAAGCCTGTTTCGGCAAGTAAGTAAGAAGGCGCGGTCTTTTCAGGCCGCGCCTTTTTTGTGTGTACTGCACGGGTCGCGGCATACTACGCGGCTTGATAACCGGGCAGGGCCCGCGCGCCGCCGACCGGGCCGCGATGCCAGCGAGCGCGCCAGCCATGCCCGCCCCGATCCAGCACACAACCTTTTTTCGACCCACAACGAGAACACATCATGGCCGAGGACACGCCGAAACAGCGCCGCAGTCACGTCGTCACCCAGGGCACCTCGCGTGCGCCCAACCGCGCCATGCTGCGCGCCATGGGCTATACCGACGAAGACTTCAACAAGCCCATCGTCGGCATCGCCAACGGCTACTCGACCATCACGCCCTGCAACATGGGCCTGAACGATCTGGCCAAACGTGCCGAAGGCGCATTGGAAGCCGGCGGCGCCAAGTCCCAGATGTTCGGCACCGTCACCGTGTCCGACGGCATCTCCATGGGCACGCCGGGCATGAAGTATTCGCTGGTGTCGCGCGAAGTCATCGCCGACGTCATCGAAACCGCCGTGCAGGGCGAGTCCATGGACGGCGTCATGGCGCTGGGCGGCTGCGACAAGAACATGCCGGGTGCCATGATCGGCATCGCCCGCATGAACGTGCCGGCCATCTTCGTCTATGGCGGCACCATCAAGCCCGGCCATGCCTTCGGTGAAGACCTCACCGTGGTCTCCGTGTTCGAAGCCGTCGGCCAGCGCGTGGCCGGTAAGATCGACGACGAACGCGTCAAGACCGTCGAATGCAACGCCTGCCCGGGCGCCGGTTCCTGTGGCGGCATGTTTACCGCCAACACCATGTCCAGCGCCTTCGAGGCCATGGGCATGAGCCTGCCGTATTCCTCCACCATGGCCGCGGAAGACGAAGAAAAGGCCGAAAGTGCGGCGCGCTCGGCGGAAGTGCTGATCCAGGCCATCGAGAAGGACATCAAGCCGCGTGACCTGCTCACGTTCGAAGCCTTCGAGAACGCCATCACGCTGATCATGGCCGTGGGCGGCTCCACCAACGCCGTGCTGCATCTGCTGGCCATCGCCCAGGCTGCGGACGTGAACCTCACCATCGACGACTTCGAGCGCATCCGTGCCAAGGTGCCGGTGTTCTGCGACCTCAAGCCCTCCGGGCGTTTCGTGGTCACCCAGCTACACGCCGCCGGCGGCATCCCGCAGGTGCTCAAGATGCTGCTCAACGCCGGCCTGCTGCACGGCGATTGCCTGACCATCACCGGGGAAACGCTGGCCGAAACCCTGGCCGACGTGCCGGACCAGCCGCCGAAGAGCCAGAAAGTCATCCTGCCGATGGAAGAGGCGCTGTATAAGTCCGGCCATCTCGCCATCCTGAAGGGCAATCTGGCCGAAGAGGGCGGCGTCGCCAAGATCACCGGCCTCAAGAACCCGGCCATCACCGGCCCCGCCCGCGTGTTCGATTCCGAAGAAGGAGCCATGCAGGCCATCGTCGACGAGAAGATTGTGTCCGGCGATGTCGTCGTCATCCGCTACGAAGGCCCCAAAGGCGGCCCCGGCATGCGCGAAATGCTCTCGCCGACCTCCGCGATTGTCGGCCGCGGCCTCGGCGAAGAAGTCGGCCTGATCACGGACGGCCGCTTCTCCGGCGGCACCTACGGCATGGTCGTCGGCCACGTCGCCCCGGAAGCCGCCGTCGGCGGCAACATCGCGCTGGTGCAGGAAGGCGACACGATCACCATCGATGCCCGCGAACGCAAACTGCACCTGCACGTAAGCGACGAAGAACTCGCCGACCGCCGCAACGCCTGGCAGCCGAAGCCGCCGAATGCCACGCGGGGTGTGTTGGCGAAGTATGCGCGGTTGGTGGGGACGGCTTCCAAGGGCGCGGTTACTGACCAAGGCGACGATTGATCTGCCCGCAACATCCCGGTAAAAGAAGACCCGCCGAAAGGCGGGTTTTCTTATAGCTAGCGATCGTGCGATATTGCTCTTAAGGGATAGACGCGCGTGCCGCGATATTTTTGACCGCTCATATTTGAAGCGTAGGTAATTCGCGGACGCGTTAGTGTCGATCTAACACGCAAGCGGCAAGCAAAGCACTGATTATTAATGGACGACAATGGCGCTATGTTGCGAAGCGAACGCGCGCTATGCCTACAAATGTCGTCGAATGGGCGTTAGAACGTATATGAACGTAAACGAGATTCTTGCCCGCCGTACGGACCTCAGCACTTTTCTGGTGCACCTCACTCGTGCCGACACCGAAGAACTGACGGCTGAAGACTCGTTGGCGAGTATTCTTCGGAGCCAAGTAATAGAAGCTAGAAATCCTTTTGGAATGGCCGCGGATAAGCTACGAAGCGCGGGGGATGACGCATCAAGTCAGAATACCGTCTGTTTTACAGAAACACCGCTTGAAAACGTGAACCTACTTGCCTCGGCAATTGAGGGGCGAGCTTGTCAATTTGCACCTTATGGCATAGCCATAACAAGGCGGCAGGCTCGATCACTAGGCGTCAATCCAGTTTGGTATCTTGATATAACCCCCGGTCACAATTGGCTGACGAACCCGATAAATACGCTTGTACAAACAAATATCGAAAACCCCGGTGGCGATTCGCGGGGAATCCTTGAAATATCGCCATTCATGGAACAAATGGGAACAAGACAGCAAACCGGAGATGGCCCGGGTGAGCAGGGCTATCGAAAGGAATTCTGGTGGGAGCGAGAATGGCGGCATGTTGGAAATTTTTCTCTTCCGCCGCGCTACATCGTATTGTGCCCTAAAAGGAGTATTCCAGCCCTAAGGGGTATTATCGAAGAGCTCGATGAGTTTGCCGCGCCAAACAAATACAGTTTCGTCGATCCAATGTGGAGCTTGGAAATGATCATTGGAAAGCTAGCAGGATTCTCCGGTTCCGAGTTGGGTGCGTTCTAACAACGCGACAGAGTGGGACGTATTTTCCGTTACGCCCTTTTGGCTGGACTCCAAATGTGCCCCTCATTAAGAGGCGTTAGATAGAGGAAATAATAATGGGTAATCCAGTAATTGATAAAGTCGGCAATGGCACAGTACAAGCTATCTTTCACGCGACGTACGGATTTGGAGATACCCAAATTAGCCTTGGGGAGTTTGAGACTTACGAAGCAGCTAAGAACGCTATTCAGGCGCGAGAAGAGTCAGAAATCGGCGACAACCAACTGTGTTTTGACTGCGAAGGCAGAGGGATCTACAAGGGTGAAGAATGTAATCTCTGCGCCGGCACAGGTAAGCTACCTCCGGCGTAGACGCTCCTTTTAGAGTGCGGTCGGATATCTAATGAATCGCTGAAGTTGACCGCCCAAAGCGCTGGGATGATCCGGATATGGAACTACTAGTCCTAGCTTTGCGTGCAGAAAGGAATCGGAGGCAGTTTGCGGAATAGGCGGCAAAGGCTGAAAGCCGAGCTGATCGCTTAGCGGGATCAGGAATTAAATATACTGTCCCCGGATATCCGCGTGATTGTGGGGCGCGGGTTGGGCGAAGAAGTCGGCCTGATCACCGACGGCCGTTTCTCCGGCGGCACCTACGGCATGGTCGTTGGCCATGTGGCCCCCGAAGCTGCCGTTGGCGGCAACATCGCGCTCGTGCAGGAAGGCGACACGATCACTATCGACGCCCGCGAACGCAAACTGCACCTGCACGTCAGCGACGAAGAGTTGGCCGAGCGTCGCAAGGCCTGGCAGCCCAAGCCGCCGAACGCCACGCTGGGTGTGTTGGCAAAGTACGCCCGGTTGGTCGGGACGGCCTCCAAGGGGGCGGTTACGGATCAGGCGCCCGAGTGACCGCTATCTCTTAAGCGGCTTAGAAAAGCCCGCCTTGTGCGGGCTTTTTTGTGTCGTGTAGTTTTGACAGTGGTTGGAATTCGCGTAACTGTGAACTCCGTGCCGGCCGCTACTCGCGGGACTGGCGCACGATGCGAGACTAACCCCGGAAGCACACATACGGCCCTGGCCGAAATGTTCCTCATACTCGAAACGAAACCGAAAGAGTCCGCCAATGACTGAAGTCGCACGCAATAGTGCGCCTACCCACACTAAGGCGCGTTTTTACAAATGCGCCCTGCAGGTCAACCCCGCCGCATACATCAAACACCGGGGGCAGCAGCAAGCGCTTAGCGAGGACGAATACAACCGGAAACTGCTGGATGCAGCGCTTGAAGCGGGGCTCGAAGTGATTGGCCTTGCGGATCACGGGTCGGTCGCGGCCGTGGACAGGATTCGTGAGCTGTTCACCCAACATGGAATCGTAGTCTTCCCAGGATTTGAAATCGCATCGAGCGAAAAGACCCATTTTGTTTGTTTGTTCGATGAAGGGAAAACGTCCCAAGAGCTGGAGAGAGTTCTAGGCCGCCTCGATCTGCTTGACCCGCAAGATGGTGTGTTGCCGACGAATTTAACAGCTGTTCAGTTGATCGACACGGTCAACGAAATTGGGGGATTTGTTTTTGCGGCACACTGCACGAACGACGATGGTGTCCTCAAACGCCGAATGAATCATGTCTGGAGGCACAAAGGCTTATGTGCCGCCCAGATCCCCGGACCGATCGAAGATCTCAAGGGCGTGCAAGACGATTTTTATCGCAAAGTCTTGTTGAACAAGAATGCAGACTATCGCCGGGAACGCCCTATGGCGGCGATTAACGCCGCTGATGTCGCCAGTTCGGAGGAGATCAAGGCCCCTGGTGCCTCGTGTCTCATCAAAATGACCCGGCCCTGCTTTGCCTCATTCAAGCAGGCCTTCAGTGATCCGGAGTCTCGGGTGCGGCTCAACTCCGACAAGCCCGAGCACTACGCCTCGGCCATCGAACGTATACGGTTCATCGGCGGATATCTAGATGAGGTAGATATCGCGTTCTCCGAGTGTCTAAACGCACTGATCGGCGGACGGGGTACTGGCAAGTCCACTCTGCTGGAATGTATTCGTTTTGCCCTAGAGCTGCAGCCCTTCGGTCAGTTGGCCCAAAAACAGCATGAGGCGGTCATCAAAGCCAATCTGGGTAACGAGCGCGGGCGGGTCGAGCTTGTCATTCGTTCGGCCGGAATGCATGGCCGTCGTTTCCGTATCACTCGACGGTATGGCGAACAGGCAGTGGTGCTCGATGAAGAGGGAAACGTCTCTCCCCATCAGCCTCACGACTTGATGTCCGGACTGGATCTGTTCGGCCAGAACGAGATTTACGAAATGACCCGTGATCGGTCGATTCGTAGCCGTTTAATGGAGCGCTTTCTGGAGGGGGAACCGTCCAGTTATGAAGCGACTATCGCCGACATTAGACAGCGTCTGAAGGGGAATCGGGAGGACATCGTCAAGGCGCTGCAACAGGTTGAGGAGACCGAGGCAGATGTGGAGCGCTTGCCCAAGTTGCAAGATCAGGCGCGGCAGTTTCGGGATCTCGGACTAGATGAGAAGCTGAAGGTCATTCCTCTGCTTGAACGAGAGAGGCGGCTCAGTAAGCGCGGGACAGAAGAACTCGATCGGTTTAGCGAGGCGATCAACGGGCTCAAGGACAGCTTGCCCGATACCACCTATCTTGACGATGCCGCCCTGAAGGGTTTGCCCCATTTAGGGACACTGCGACGCCAGAAGCAGCTTCTGGATACCGTGGTCGTAATGGGTCGGGAAGCGATTGCGCAGTTGGAGGAGACGTACCGACAGTCGGTCCAGGGTATAGCACCGCTTCAGCAAAACTTGGAGGAAGCCATAAAGGCGGAAGAGCGGACGTTGGAGGCGGCATTCAAAGAGATCCCGGCCAGCCAAGGTAAAACCGGTCGGCAAATTGGCTCCGAGTACCAAGCTTTGCTTCAGAGGATTGAGCAGATCGAGCCGAAGCGAAATGTTCTGCAGTCCCGTCAAGCTCAAATCGAAGAGCTGTATGACAAGCGCAAGTTGCTGCTTCTTGAGCTTTCGGAGGCGGCCAGCGACCGCGCCGCCGCAATGCAGAGATCAGCAAAACGCCTCAACCGGCGTCTAGACAAGAAGGTTTTGTTGACACTCAGGAATGAAGGTGATCGACAGCCGCTGTTCGATTTTCTCTCTGCTTGTGCCCTTGAGGGGGTCGGTGCCAAGCGTCTCGCATGGGTAAATGAGGGGGACTTTTCTCCGGCAGCCCTTGCGGCCCAGATTCGATACGGCTCAGAGGCCCTGCGGCAATCAGAGTGGGGCATAACGCCGGGGGTTTCCGAGGCGCTGTGTCGTCTGCCGGAGCGCAAACTTCTAGAGCTGGAAGAGCTGCTCCTGCCGGATCTCAATGAGATCGAATTGAACATCGCCCACGGTGAACAAGAGGCGAAATTTCGACCGATCGACGATCTCTCCACTGGGCAGCAATGTACCGCCGTCTTGCATCTGTTGTTGCTGGATAACGAGGACCCTCTCATCTTGGATCAGCCCGAAGACAACCTAGACAACGCCTTTATCGCTGAGCGAATCGTCAGTGAACTGCGTAATGCGAAATTGACGCGCCAGTTCATTTTTGCCACACACAACGCCAATATCCCGGTGTTCGGCGACGCAGAGTGGATTGGGATACTAAGCGTTGAAGAGGGCAAGGGTCGTATACTTCCGCAGCAACAGGGGGCGATTGATCTACCCGAAATCCAGCGCTTAGCGGCAGATATTCTCGAGGGTGGCGAAGCCGCCTTCAACCAACGCAGGGAAAAGTATGGTTTTGACTAGGAGATAGGGCAGTCAGGCGCGATCCAGGGACAGTATGCGGAACTCTTGAACCCGCGGAGCTGGGGTCAGGTCTTGCGTTGTGCATAAAGCGATCGTTTTTGGCCTTTCAGCGCGCCGTATAGCGATGATCGAGTTAGGACGTTAGCCCGCTCAGCGTACTTTCGGTGCTCCAGGTGCAGTATATTTAATTCAGCCTATTGGCCGAAAAACGTTGGATTGATCGCATCGCGGTAGATGTGCTGCCCCGGATATAAGGTGCGCTAAGCGGGCGTGGGGGCAGGTCTTGCATTGGCACATCCAGCGCGGTTCATCCGCAGCTTTTGAAGCGCTCGGAATTGGTTCGAGCCGATTTGGCTCCGGCTGAGCGGACGCGATCATCTCCGGTTATGGAACCTGATGACGATAAAATCGACGCGGCAGTTCTCGCGTTGCTGTACTTGACGCTGCATGACGATAGGCGGGCATGGAAGGGCGTTCCCTGGGAAGCGACCGATCGGCTACACGAACGGGGGTTGATTAGTAACCCAAAAACGGAGGCGAAGTCTGTGGTTTTGTCGGACGACGGTATGGCCGAAGCCGAATAATAGGGGACAGACCACGTTTTCCTGCTAATCTTCCCTAGGCGATTCGGTCAGGAGAGGAGAGGTGCCACGTCGAGCTCGTGTCGTATTGCCGGTTGTGCCGATGCACCTAATTCAGCGTGGCAACAATCGGCAGCCCTGCTTCTTTGCGGATGATGACTACCGGTTTTACCTACGGTAATAGGGGACAGACCACGTTTTCCGCTAATCTTCAGTAGGCGACTTCGTTAGGAGAGTAGAGGTGCCACGTCGAGCTCGTGTCGTATTGCCGGATGTGCCGATGCACGTAATTCAGCGTGGCAACAATCGGCAGGCCTGCTTCTTTGCGGATGATGACTACCGGTTTTACCTAGAGT
>NZ_CAXGSH010000016.1:0-45860 GCF_964012375.1 uncultured Salinisphaera sp. | reverse complement strand
AGCGATACGGTGAGTGCTGCGCTCAAGGCGATTATTGCCGCGCTCAATCTCTCGCGCGAGGAAGACGAGACGGGCCAGCGCGGCGGGCTGACCGCACTGGCCAGCTAGGGCAGCGTATTACGCCCTCGCGCTAAAAAGCCGCCACGGGCCGATTGCCCGCGGCGGCTTTTTAGCGTCTACAGATAACGCATCCACGGCTGCGGCGAGCGCCGTTTGAGCCGCCCGAACCAGGCACAGGCCAAGCCCAGCGGCGGCGTGAGCAGGATCGCGATCAGCCATACATAGCCCATGGTCGGCACGCTGAACAGGCTGCCCTCATTCGCGCCTGCGTAGTACAGCGCACCGAGGTTGAGCAGGTGCAGTACGTACAGATGCAGCAGATAGAAGAACAGCGGCGCGCCGCCGAATACCGCCAGCATGCGCGCTGCGCCGGCCGGCACGCGTTCGAGCGCGGCCAGTAGCAGCGTACCGATACCCAGCGTGAACAGGACGAAATCGGCCGACGGCGGATACTTGGTCAGATTGAAAAACGACATCGCCGTGCGCAGCCCGCTGTCGCCGGCCTGCCAGGGCACGGGTTCGCCGTAGCCGTTGATCACGCGTAGCACGACGAACGCCGCCAGCAGCGCGAGGCCCGTGCCCCACAGCAGGCCCGCCCGCACGTTCGGGTCGCGATCCTTGGCAAACCATGGCCCCACGCTATAACCGAGCGCGATGACGCCAATCCAGGGCAGCAGCGGATAGGAGGTTTGGGCGGCGATGCCCAGGGGCAGATCGATTACGCCGCGATCGTGCAGGATGGTCCAGAACACATAGCCGAAGTCGCCGGGTGCGAACGCGATCGGGTCGAGCAGGTTATGGCCCAGCACGATGATCGCACCCAGGGCAGCGAGCGCGAGCCGGGGCAGATGCACGAGCGCGGCCAGCGCGATCATGCTCAGGCCGATCACCCAGATCACCTGCAAGTAGAGTTTTTCCGGGGGCAGGGCGAAGGTCCAGGCGAAGCTCACCAGCGTGAGTTCCAGCACCACGAGGAACAGCCCGCGCTTGAACAAGAACGCGCTCACATCGGCGCGGCTGCGCTGGGCGCCATAGAGCCAGGCCGACAGCCCGGTCAGCGCCACGAACACCGGCGCACACAGATGCGCGGCCAGGCGCGAGAAATACAGCGCCGGCGTGACCTCGTTCACGTCCATGGGATCGGACACCTGCGCATGCAGGAAGAAGAACTCGCGGGCGTGGTCGACCAGCATGAGCAGCATCACCAGCCCCCGCAATGCGTCGATGGACTGGATACGCGCCCGGCTGGCGACCCGGGCCGGGGTGTCGAACCCTGTGGCGTCTGCGGCGCCAACCGTCTGATTCATGAGTGCTTCTCGTCGAAAATGCGCGATGTTATATCATCGCGATCCGACATGCCCGGATTGACGCAAGCGACGACGCCTGCTGCGCTCAGCGTTCGAGATTGGTTGCCGTCACCGGGGCGGCATCGTTGCCCCAGCTGCCGCGAATATAGGTCATGACTGCGGCCAGATCCCGGCCGTCCAGATCGTAGAACGGCGGCATGCCGTGCGGGCGCGGATTGCCTTCGGTCGCGGCGGCGAAACCGCCTTGACGGATCATGTTGGCTGCGTTGATCGGGTTGTCCATCGTGACCACACGGTTGCCGGCCAGTGCCGGCGCGCCCTCACGACCCTTGCCGTTGTCGCCGTGACATTCCGCGCAGTTGTCGGCGTAAATCTGTCGGCCTTCGGCCATGGCTTCGCGCCGTCCGTTGTCGCTCATGCGGATCAAGCGCAGCGGCGAATCCACCGACACCGCCGGTATCGATCGCAGATAGGTCGCCATGGCGCGGGCGTCGTCGTCGTGCATGTATTGCAGGCTTTCGAAAACGACGTCGGCCATCGGCCCCATCATCGCGGCATGTTCGCGCTTGCCGCTTTGCAGGAAGGCCGCGGCTTCCGCGAGTTCCATATGCTGGAGCCCGGCCTGCTCCGGATCGGCCAGCGGCGGCGCATACCAGCCGTGAATCATCGCACCCGGCGCGTCGTCGGCATCGTTGGTCGCGCCCAGGCGCGCCCGGGCGCGATGGCAGGCATCGCAATGGCCCAGGCCGGCCACGAGTTCGCGACCCCGGTTCCAGTCATCGCTTTGCTTCGTGTCGGTTTCGATTTCGCCGGCATCGAAATAGAGCATCTGCCAGACATTGAGCAGGCTGCGATAGCGATAGGGAAAGCCCAGCTCGTGGTCGCCATGACGTTGTTCAACCGCGGGCACGCTTTGCAGATAGGCATAGATCGCGTCGATATCATCGCGCGGCACGTGGGTATAGTTCGGGTACGGGCAGGCCGGATACATTGGCGAGCCGTCGGCGCGTTCGCCGTTATGCAGCGCGTTGTAGAAATCGTCTGCGCTCCAGTCGCCGATGCCCGTGCTCGTATCGGGCGTGATATTGGGGGTGACGAACGTGCCGTAGTCGCTGGCCAGTGCCAGCCCGCCGGCATAGTCCGCGCCGCCCGGTGCGGTATGACAGCCCGCACAGTTGCCCAGCCGGGCCAGATATTCGCCGCGTTCGAGCCTCGCCTGATCGGCCGCGCTGGCCGTGCAGGTCAGGAATGCCAGGGCCAGGCTGGCCAGCACGAGAATACGATTGCGAAACACGGTCTAAGACTCCGGCACGGGCACACTGCCGCATTCCAGCGGCGGATCGACCACGGCATTCGCCACCGGGCGCGTATCCTCGGGAATCGGCTGGGACGCCAGCCAGGCCGCCACCGCCTCGACATCGCGCCCGCTCAGGCGCTGGGTGATATCGGCCATGCAATCGGGCGCCGCGGCGTGGCGGGTACCCACCTGCCAGGCACCGAGCTGGGCCATGATGTACTGGCGCGGCAGCCCGATCAGCCCCGGGGTGTTGGGTTCTACGCCGGTCAGACGATCGCCGTGGCAGGCCGCACAGGCCGGTATGCCGGCCTGTTCGTCGCCGCGGTGTACCAGCTGTTCGCCGCGCTCGGCGAGGGCCGCCGTCGGCGCGGCGGCCGGTGGCGGGTAGGGCGCATGCTGGTCCGCGAAGTAATCCGCGATCTCATAGAGATAGTCGTGAGACAGATGCGCCACCATATGATTCATGCTGCGGTTGCGCCGGCGGTAGTCCTGATAATTCACCAGCTGGTTATAGAGATAGCCGGCGGGCTTGCCGTGGATCCGTGGCACGTAGCCGTCTTCGAGTTCGACGCCCTGGGGGCGGTGGCAGGCGGTACAGGCTTCCAGCCGCTCGGCCATGGGGTCGTTGTTCGCTGTGTCGTGAGCCGCGGCGCTCGTGGCCAGGCACGCCAGCCCGCCGAGCAGCGCGCCGATTAGAAGAACTCTTATAGCGGGCACGGTCGCGGCATCCTTGAATCGAGAGGGCGGCATGGCATTGCTCGACTATTATCGGCCGATACGCCGCCGCGACCAAATCGGAGGCCGGTAACGGTCGACGTTCCGGTGGGCCGACGCGTACGTACGCAGCGATACGGATAGCGCGTAATCGGGGTGCCCCTTACGGTTCATCGCCGAGCGTGCTTCAACAACCACGCCGCGTGCCGATAGGAGTATGTATGGCCGATACCCGTGACGATGAACAGCAGCCGCCCCAGCGCGAGGTGATGCGCCTGTTCGAGCGACCGATTCAGATTCGTTCGTTCATCATGACCGCGATTCTCGTCATCCTGACGCTCTACACGCTCTACTTCGCGCGCTTCATCTTCATACCGGTCGCGCTCGCACTGATCTTCAACCTGCTGCTGGGCCCGCTGGTCACGCGTATGCAGCGGCTCTATATCCCGCGTTGGATCAGTGCGCTGTTGCTGATCGGCAGCTTTGCCGCCGTCGTGGTCTACGGCTGCTACATGCTCATGGGGCCCGCGCAGTACTGGATCAAGCACGCGCCGGAAGCGTTTACCTCGTTCGAGGAGAAAACGTCTCAGCTGCAGCAGCAGATCCAGGACATGAACGAAAGCACCGAGGAGATCAAGAAGGCCGCCACCAAGATGATCGGCAAGGCGGCCAACCAGGGCCAGACCATCAGCATCAACGACGAAAGCCTGCGCGATCAGATCGTGACCAATCTGCAATGGTCGGCCGGCATTCTGTTCATGACCCTGATCATGCTCTACTTCATGCTGTGCGGACGCGGTTTCGTGTTTCGAAAGTTGCTCATCATGACGCGAACGGGGCGAAGTCGGCGCAATGCGGTTCGTATCGTGCGCCATCTGCAGAGCGATATCAGCCGCTACCTGCTCACCGTGACCGCGATCAATATCCTGCTCGGTACCAGCGTCGCGCTGGTGTTGTGGCTGATCGGCCTGTCCGACCCGATGCTCTGGGGCGTGCTCGTGGGCGTGCTCAACTTCGCCCCCTATGCCGGTGCGGCGATCTCGCTGGCCGCGATCACGCTGGCGTCGTTTGCCACCTTCGACACCCTCGGGCATGTGCTGGCCGCGCCTGCGGCCGTGTTCGCGCTCAACGTGCTCGAAGGCAATTTCGTTACGCCGGCCATCCACGGCCAGCGTTTCGAGATGAGCCCCTTGATGGTGTTCTTCGCGCTGTTCTTCTGGGGCTGGCTGTGGGGTGTGGCCGGCATGCTCATGGCCGTGCCGCTGCTGGTGGTGTGCAAGGTCACCTGCGATCACATCGAAGAGCTGCGCCCGCTGGGACGCCTGCTGGGGCGTTAGACCGCGTTTTCGACCTGGTCGACCAGCCGCGCGAGGCGGGTACGGCTTTGTTGTAGCGCGTCGAGCTTCTGGTCGAGCGCGTTCAACTCGTGCGCCAGCGTGGCGCGCACGCGATCACAGGGGTCGAAATGCGGCGCGTCGTCCACCAGGCACGGCAACAGTAGCGCCACGCTGTCGAGTTTGAGGCCGGCCTCGTTGAGCTGCCGTACGAGCGTTGCCTGGCGCAGATCGGCCTCGCTGTATTGGCGGTAGCCGGCGGCACTGCGACGGGGCGTAAGCACGCCACGGTTTTCGTAATAACGCAGCATCCGCTCGCTGATACCGCTGTGCTTGGCGAACTCGCCGATATGCATGGCACTCAATAGGTATTGACCTTGACAGTACTGTCAAGGCGCAGGATCGGTTCGTCAATCACACGATGGATCGTCGTCATGTCTTGTTCGTTCAAATGCCTGTGCATGCTGTTATTGGGCGTCTGTGCGCCCGGCTTGCTAGCGGCGCCAGCCGCTAGCGACCGACCGGCACGGCCGCTGGTTATCATCATCCACGGCTATGCGGCCACACCGTCTGATCACTGGTTTGGCTGGCTCGAAAACGCGCTGGCCGATCGCGGGATCGAAGCCCGTCGTATTGCCCTGCCCGACCCCACGGCCCCCGAGCCCGGTGCCTGGGCCGAACGGCTCGATCGGCTGACCTGCAATACGCAACGGCCGGTTTATTTCGTGGCCCATAGCCTGGGTGGTATCGCCCTGCTGGCGTCGTTACAGCGGCGTATCGATGCCGACCCGGCAGGCGCGCACTGGGCCGGTCTGGTGCTGGTATCGGCGTTCGCCGACCCGTTGCCTGCCCTGCCGCAACTCGACGCCTTCGTCGCGGCGCAACTCGATTTCGACGCGATCCACGCGCATGTCGATCGCCAGCTTGTGATAACCGCGCGCGATGACCCGATCGTGCCATTCAATTTGAGTATGGCATTGGCCGAGCGGTTGCACTCGCCGTTGCTGCTCGCGCCCGACGGTGGCCATTTTCTCGGCCGCGACGGCTATACGCGGTTGCCCGCGGTGCTGAGCGCTCTGCGCGATATGATCGGTGCGGGCAACGATCGGTTCTGGTGTAACGCCAGCCTTTAGCCAGGCCCACATCGGCCGGCGGATTGCGTTGCGGCGCAGCGCGGTTTTAGAGAACTTTGCCGGGGTTGAGCAGCCCGGCCGGATCGAGCGCCTGTTTCATCCGTTGCATGAGCGCGATCTCGCCGGGGCTGCGGGAATAATCCAGAAACGGTTTCTTGAGCAGGCCGATGCCGTGCTCGGCAGAAATGGAGCCGCCGTATTCGCGCACCAGCGCATAAATGGTGCGCTCGACGGCTTCCAGTGGTTGTGGCTGCTGGTCGATACTGACCGACAGATGCACGTTGCTGTCGGCGATATGGCCCCAGCCAAGCACGCGCGCGCTGGGCCATTGCGCCATCAGTCCTGCATATGCGCGCTCGATGAACACACCGATATCGCCGATCGGCACGCTGATATCGAAATCGATACGCGGCGAGAACACGCGGCTGAACTCGCCGGCCAGGCCGCGCAGTGTCCACAGCCGCTCGCTGTCTGCCAGCGAGTGGGCCAGCACCGCGTCCACGACCAGACCCTCGGAGAGGGCGCTGGCGATGGTGTCTTCAAAGCGGGCCTGATCGGCCTCGGGATCCGTGCCGAGCGTATCGAGCAGAATATAGGCCGTATGGTGCTCGTCCAGCGGCGGGCGCATATCGTTCGCCTCAAGCGCGAGACGATAGAAGTCCGGCCACATCACTTCAAACGCCGATAGCATGGGCCCGAGGCGCGCTTTCGCAAGGGCCAGAAAAGCGAGTACCGAATCGTAGTCCGAGACTGCACACAACGCGGTGCATTCACTCGTTGTGGCCGGGAACAGGCGGAGTACCACGCGCGTTATGATGCCGAGGGTGCCCTCGCTGCCGATGAACAGATGCTTGATGTCGTAGCCGGCGTTGTTCTTCTGCATCTTGTTGAGCGACGTCACCACGCTGCCGTCGGCCAGCACCACTTCCAGACCCAGCACCAGATCGCGTGCCATGCCGTAGCGCAATACCCGGTTGCCGCCCGCGTTGGTGGCGATATTGCCGCCGATCTGACAGGAGCCGCGTGCGCCCAGATCCAGGGGAAAGAAAAAGCCGGCCTCGGCGGCGGCCTGTTGCACCCGTTCCAGTGGCACGCCGGCCTCGACCGTCATGGTGGCGGCGGCGGAATCGATTTCCTCGATCGCACGCATGCGTTCGAGGCTGACGATCACACAGCCGTCGACCGGTGTCGCCGCACCGGTCAGGCCCGTAAGCCCGCCCTGGGCGACGACCGCGCAGTCGTAGCCAGCGCAGATCTCGAGCGCGCGCGAGACGTCGGCGGCGTCATAGGCATAGACGAGCGCGGCGGGCTGTTCATGGTCTGCGAGGGCCACGCCCCAATCGCTGCGGTGGCGGCTGGGGATGTGCTCGGGCGCAACCACGCGGCCCGGTTCGAAGGCGGCTTGCAGATCGGCGAGTAGGGCCATGGGGCGTTTCCTCTGCTGGCGCTTGTAAGCGGTCGAGCGCCGGGGCTGTGGTCAGCCCGGCGGTGAACAGGTTCTCGTGTGCCGTGTGCCTAGCTCAAAAAGCGCACGTACAGGTAACACAGCGACAACACCGCGAGCGTGATGATCGCAAGCGCACTCCAGGCGTTGAGCCATGCCGAGGGCCGATCCTCCGGCGCGACCGAAGCGCCGTTGATCGTGAAATGATTCAGCGCCGCCAGCAGCGGGCTGATCACCGCCGACGTAATCATGGCGAAGTTGATGAACAGCCAGAAGTTGCTCATCAGAAAATACAGAATGAGTACCGCCAGTAACGAGAGCGCCGCCATGGCCATATAGAGCTCGCCCTGGCGCTGCCCGACCCGAGCCTGCTCGGACTGCTGCTCGGATCGGTCGCGGGCCAGGCTTTCGAACACGGCGACCACCACGCGCGGAAAGCCGTCGAGCACGGTCAGCAGCGTGGTCAGTAGCACCGTGAAGATGGAAATGCCGACCACGAAACCGCTCCACGGCCCCAGCGTGGCGACATAAAGATCCACCACTTGGTTGGCAAACCCGACCGAGCCGGTGGCCAGATTGATGTTCTGGCTGTGCAGTACCCCGGCGCCCATGATCACGAAGCAGGCGGCAATGAGGGCAGAACCGATATAGCCGATATCGAAATCGGTTTTTTCCTGCCGGCTGTCGGCGCGGGCGCCGTTGGTGTCGTTACGCGCAAGCGACCACAGCGAGTTGACGATGGACAGCGACAGACCGGACGGCATGAAACCGAGTACCGCCACGAGCGTTACGAACGTGGTGTGGCTCAACAGCGGCGAAACGGCCGTGCTGGGGTAGAAGCTCCAGTCCACGTTCGGCAGTGCCAGCGCGGTGGCAATGATCGTGGTCACGCTGAGAATGGCGATGAAGAGCTTGTTGACGGCATCGACAATCGCATAGCCGCCGACATAGATGATCACGCAGCAGGCCGCAATGAGCACCGTGGCAAACGTCGGCGCGCTGAGCGGAATACCGAGCAGATTGCCGCCCACGCCGGCCGTGGTGATCGCAATCGCGGCCACGATGATCGCGAACACCGGGATCTGGACGAGGCCGAACAGGGCCACCACGGCTTTGCCGAACGTCTGTCGGTAGCCTTCGACAAGCGAATTGCCGGTCTTGCTCGCATAGAGCGGGCCGAAATAGAAGCAGGGATACTTGATCAGGATGGCGAGCAGGATGAAGGCCAGCAGGCCGGTGCCGTAATCAGCGCCCGCCCGTGTGGCCTGGACGACATGGGAGGTGCCAATCGCCGCGCCTGCGAACAGAAAACCCGGGCCGATGGCGGCCAGATACCGGGATCGCCGGGCAGCCGGCGGCGCCGCGTCCGATGACGTATACGGCTTACTGTGATGGTCACTCACTTCATATCTCCTCGAACGCACCGCTTCGCACCGGCCTCGGCTGGCTTGAGCAGCTGATATTTTATTGTATTTTCGCGATTTTTCGCGATTTTTGGTTATAGCGTGCCCGCTTCAGAACATGGGCGATCCCGGTATGTCAGCGATGCGGCGCCTCCGATACGAGTCGCGCGTGCTTGTACGGTCAGCTAGAAAAGCGAGGGCCGCGCGCACGTACTGCTGTGGCCGCCAGCGCGGCCGCGCACAACCGGCGCCGAGCGGCTTTGGGGCCGGGTTGGCTCATGGATGACATCTCCTGGGCACGCTGAAACGAAAACGAATCCGCCCATCACGCGGTCACGTGTTCTGGCGGGATGTTGTCGAATCGGGCTGTTTTTGTTTTGTCGCCTGCTTCAATACTATGCGTCGATGCGTGCGGGAATGGCGCATAACCAGGGCAAATTCGCGCAATAGCGCGTCGTCAGTGCATAAAAAATAGAATAGGCGCGTCGCTCATGCAGTTGGATAAATTCGACCGAAAGATCCTCGCTCATCTCCAGCGCGACGGCCGCCTGACGAGCAACGAACTGGCCGCGCTCGTCTCGCTGTCGCCGTCGCAGTGTTCGCGGCGCCGGGCACGGCTTGAAAAAGAGAGATTCATCCAGGGTTATCGCGCCGAACTGAGCTTCGACAAGCTCGGCTACGACATGCTGGCGATGATCTGGGTAACGCTGGCGACCCATAACCGCGACAACGCCACGCATTTTGCCGAGTTCCTGGCCGGCCTGCCGGAAGTGCTGGAGGCCCATGCCCTGACGGGCGATATGGACTATTTGCTGAAAGTGGCGACCACCGACCTGCAAGCGCTCTCGCGGCTGGTCAACGACCAGCTACTCGCGCACGAAACGGTAAACCACGTGAAAACGGCGATCGTGCTGCAGACGCTAAAAGACTATCAGGGCCTGCCGCTTACCTAAGGTCGCAGGAATACGAAATAGCCCAGAAAGATTACCGCCAGTGCGAGCATTAGCGGATGAATCTCGCGGTGGCGGCGCGCGGCGGCCATGGTGATCGGGTAGACGATAAAGCCGAGTGCGATGCCGGTGGCGATCGAATAGGTCAACGGCATCAACAGCACGGTGAGAAAGGCCGGCACGGCGGTTTCGAAGCGATCCCAGGCGATATGGCGCAGCGAGGCGGCCATGAGCACGCCCACCACGATCAGCGCCGGCGCGGTCACCGCTTGTGTAACCACCGCCAGCAGGGGCGAGAAGAACAGCGCCAGCAAAAACAGCAGGCCCACCACCACGGCCGTAAAGCCGCTGCGCCCGCCGGCCGCCACGCCCGAGGCGGATTCGATATAGGCGGTGGTCGAGGAGGTACCGATCAGGCCGCTCGCCGTGGTGGCCAGGGCATCGGCAAACAGGGCACGGTCGGCCCGTGGCAGCTTGTTGTCGCGAATCAGCCCGGCCTGGCGGGCCACGCCCATGAGCGTGCCGGCCGAGTCGAAGAAGTCCACGAACAGCATGGTGCCGATGACCACCGCCATCTGCGGGGTGAACAGATCCGGCAGGCGCGCAATGGCCGCCCCGGCGACCGGGCTGATATCCGGCACCGGGCTGACGATATGGGCGGGCAGGTCGATCAGCCCGGTGAGCATGCCCACGACAGCGGTGAGCGCCATGCCCAGAAAAATCGCGCTGGTCAGGCGCAGCGTCATCAACACGACGGTGGCCAGCAGGCCGAAGATCGCCAGCAGCGTCTGTGGGTCGGTCAGCGGGGCCAGGCCCACGAGCAGGGCATCGTCGTTGACGATGATGCCGGCATTGGTCAGGCCGATGAAGGCGATGAACAGGCCGATGCCGGCGGCCACGGCATGCTTGAGCTCGTCGGGAATGGCGTTGATCACCCGTTCGCGCAGGCGCGAGACGGTCAGGGCCATGAAGATCAGGCCGGAGACGAACGTACCGGCGAGGGCGGTCTGCCATTCGATGCCCATGCCGAGCACCACCGAGAAGGCAAAGAAGGCGTTCAGGCCCATGCCCGGCGCCTGGGCGATCGGATAGCGCGCCAGCAAACCCATCACCAGCGAGCCGAACGCCGCCGCCACGGCGGTGGCGGTGAACACCGCATCGCGAGGCATGCCCAGCCCGGCCGCGTCGGGCACCGAGGCCAGCGACAGCACCGCCGGGTTCACGAACAGGATATAGGCCATCGACAGGAACGTCGTCAGCCCGGCGATGCTCTCGGTACGCCAATTCGTGCCGAGGTTATCGAAATCGAAATAGCGGGCAATCGCGTTCACGGCGGATCCTGCGCTGGGGCCTGGGGGCGGTAGACGTTTTGATAGGGCGCGCATGATACAAAAAACATGCCGGCCAGGCCCCGGCTCTATCACCGGGTGGCGCGCAGGATGCGCTTCGCCCGCGATCCCGGTCAGGGCGACCCGGCTTCGGCACGTGGTCGACGGCGCTCCATCTGGCGGGCCAGACGGCTGCTGCGTGCCACGTCCGAGAGTGTGAGCACGCCCTCGACTTCGCGCGGGTGGCTCATCTTTCCGTCCGGCGTGACCAGCGCCACTTCGCACTTCGCCGCGCGCAGCCGGCCGACGATATCGAAGACCATGTCGTCGGCGGCGACGACGATATAGTCGGTTTCCATATGCTCGTCGGCCCAGCTGCGGATCTTCGCGCGTCGGGTGAGCCGATAATGGCGGCGGGTAGAAAAGATCGCCTGAATTTTCTGCTCGGCGTCGAGCACGAGCACGTTCGGGGCCTGGCGCCCGAAGCGCTTGAAGCGACGGCGGATTTCCGCCAGCCCGCGGTTGTTGCCCACCCGGATCACGCGCGGGTCGGCAAACTCCGAGGCCTTCTGCAGCATGAACAGATTGGTTTCCAGCGAGGCCGGCACCGGGTGGTTGCGCCGCGAGAGCTTGAAGGTATAGATCGTGTCCGCCATGAGGAACTGGCGAACGTAGTAGGCAATCGACACCACGATGATCATGGGAATGATCACGTGATAGTCGCGCGTCATTTCGAAGATGATCACGATCGCGGTCAGCGCTGCCCCGGTAGAGCTGGCTACTACCGCGGCCATGCCCAGGACCGCCATGGTGGCCACGTCGAGTTCGAACCAGGGCGCGAAATGCTGCATGGCCACGGCAAACGCGCCGCCGAGCGTCGCGCCCAGATACAGCGCCGGCGAAAACACGCCGCCGGAGGCGCCCGAGCCCAGGGTCAGCGAGGTGGCCAGCAGCTTGCCGACGAACAGCAGCAGCAACAGCCAGGGCGAGGTGAGCGCATTTTCCAGAATATCCTGGATCGTGGCATAGCCCACGCCCTCGACGTAGTACTCGCCGGTGAGCGTCATGAAGGCATACATCATCACGCCCACCAGCCCCATGCCGATCAGGTGGCGCGAATAGTCGTTGCCGGGCATGCGCTCGAACAGCCCCTCGAATACATAGATGCTGCGCGTGAACACCAGCGCCGCCAGGCCCATGAGGATGCCGAAAACCACATACACGCCGAACAGTTCCGGCGAGTTCAGGTCGAGTGCCTGATTGGCCAGCGCCGGAATATCGAAGGACGGGGTATT
Organism: uncultured Salinisphaera sp.; assembly: GCF_964012375.1. Classification (NCBI taxonomy): domain Bacteria; kingdom Pseudomonadati; phylum Pseudomonadota; class Gammaproteobacteria; order Salinisphaerales; family Salinisphaeraceae; genus Salinisphaera; species uncultured Salinisphaera sp. The sequence continues at coordinate 33,595 of NZ_CAXGSH010000016.1, read as the reverse complement.
GCCGAACAGCGCCCGCCCGACGAAGGAGGCCGCGCCCGTGGCCAGGGCCACCGGAATGAGCGTACGCCCCGAGGTTTCCGGCAGGATGATTTCGATCGCGAACAGCAGCCCGCCGAGCGGGGCGTTGAAGGTAGCGGCAATGCCGGCCGCGGCACCGGCGGCGATCAGGGTATTGCGTTGCCATTCGCGTAGCAGCGTGACCTGGCCGATACTCGACCCCAGCGCCGAGCCGATCTGGATGATCGGGCCTTCCCGCCCCACCGCGCCGCCGGTGGCAATGGAAATCGAGGAGGCCAGCGCCTTCACCCCGGCCACGTTCGGGCGAATCACCCCGCCCTTGTAGTAGATGGCGTCGATGACTTCCGGCACGCCGTGGCCCTTGGCCTCCGGGGCGAAGTTCTGCACCAGAAAGGTCACCGCCACCGAGCCGAGCATGGGCACGATGATGATCCAGGCGCCGAACGGGCTCGCCGCGGTATGTTCGTTGGCGTCGTAGATGCGCGACAGCTCGCCGAAGAAGGCAAGGTTGTGGAATACGGCGATCAGGTCGCGGAATATCGATGCGCCGTAGCCGGCCGCCACGCCCACGCACACGGCCAGCAGGCTGAGTACGAGGCTGGAACGTTCGATAGTGCGCGACCGGGCCAATGCAATCCCTGCTTTGCTGGGTGTCGAGTCGGCCGCCGCGGCGACGGGTGTCGCGCGTGAAGCAGGTCTGGGTGGCCCGCTTCGCTGGGCATGCCGTTTGGCGGCCGTCCTGAGGTGTGTGGAGTATACAGCAACCCTGCCTCCAGACGAAGCCTCACGGGGCTGGTGTCGGGCTTGTGCAGGGGCTCGGCGGCGTCCCTGTTGGGCGCCGCCGAGCCTGTTCGAGGCGCGTCTCTACTTGTCGAACATATGCGTGGCATGGGTGATCGCGCCGCCGGCGCGGATGGCCGCTGCCACCACCGCCGTTTCGCTGAGTTCGGCGTCACTGGCGCCGGCGTCGCGTGCTGCCTGGGTATGCAATTCCAGGCAATAAGGGCACTGGGTGGTCATGGCCACGGCAAGCGCAATGAGTTGCTTGGTCTTGGCGTCGATCGCGCCTTCGGCGAACGCGGCCTTGTCGAATGCCCAGAATGCGTCCATGCCCTGGGGCGCGCCGCGGTCGAGCTGGCCGAGGCGTTCCAGATTCTTGCGGTCGTACATCTGCTCCTCCGATAGTGATTATGGGCGGTGCCGATGTTCTGGTTTGGTTCTGGCACCGCTGCAATCGACCCTGCGCGCACCGCGACGAAGCTGTCAACGCAACCAAGGTCGCGTTCGCGGGGAAACCTTGGCGCCGCCGGGGTGTCGGTGATAAAGCATTATTTCGAATGGAAAACGTCGCCATGCGATACCACGGCAAGATCAATCGCCCTGCCATCCGGATCGCCGTGCTCGTGCTGCTGATGCTGGCGTGCACGGCCGGTGTGGTGCTGGCCGCGGCCCAGGGCCAGTCCGGCCCGGCGGCCGGGCGGGCCGCCACACCCGACAACTTTGCCCACTATCGCGATACCGGCGCGGGCTATGCGTTTGATTATCCGCGGGCTCTGCTGCCCGCCGAAGCACAGGGCAACAGCGACACCCGGGTGTTGCAGGGGCAAGGGCTAAGCCTGCGTGTCTCCACCACGGCGCTGGGCGGGCGTTCGCTACGGGCGCTGGCCATGAATGCGCTGGACGATCCAAGCGCGGCCAGCGAAACCCGCAACACCGACGGCAGCGTGGTGCTGGTGCAGGACGAGCCGGGGGCCGAGCGCGCGGTCAAGGCGATCGCTCTGGCTGATGAGCGCGTGGCCGTGATGGTGGTTGACGGCGCCTCCGAGGCGGTCAGCGATACCATTCTGACGAGCTTCGTGCCCGTATCGGCCGCAGCGGCCGACCCCGAAGAAACCGATGCCGAGGCCCGCTATCGCAATCCCGAGCTGGGTTTTTCCATCGAACGGCCCAAGGGGGCGCAGGTATCGCGCGACGGCGACGACAGCGTGTCGTTCAAGGTGCTGGGCCCGGGCAATGCGGCCGCCAGTGAGATCAGTGACGGGTTCGTGCTCACCGTCATGCGCGACCACCGGCCCGGTATCGCGACCCTGGCCGAATACGCCGAAGCGGTGCGTGCCGACGGCGCCCCCAGCGCCGATACGCGCCGGGTGGGTGATTACGAGTCGCTGCACTACAGCACACAGAGCGAAATGGGCGATACGGTTTCGCATTGGCTGTATCGCATCGGCGAACAGCGCCAGTACCAGGTCACCGCAACGGTCAGCGGCGATCCGGACCGTTATCGCCGCCAGATCCAGACGATGCTCGAGAGTCTGCGCTTCGACTAGCCGGCGGGCGGCGCTGCGGCGTGGGGCGCGTGGCCAGGAAGGTGGCCACGCAGGCCAGGCCCAGGGTCACGCCGATCGCAAGCGGCCGATAGTCGATATGCCACCAGACGATAGCCGCGCTGGCGGCGATCATCGCCAGCGCGGTGATCTTGGCACGTAGCGTAAGCGCGCCTTCGCGTTCCCAGTTGACGATGGCCGGGCCGGCATAGCGGTTGGCGCGTATCCAGGCCGCGAAGCGCGGCGAGCCGCGCGAGGCCAGCGCCACGGCCGCGAGCATGAACGGCGTGGTGGGCAGCAGCGGTAGAAACACCCCGAGCACGCCGAGCGCGAACAGCAGCGCGGCCGCGGCGACCAGCAGATACTGCTTGAGCGTCATGCGCTCACGCATCGTGACCACGTCAGCGTTGGGTTAGAGTAGCGGCTGGGGCGAGGCATGGCGCGATGCTACGCCGCGTGTATCGGCGCTGTCATGCCGACGCAGGGCCGGTCCGGGTCGCGTCGTTCGTGTTTGGCAGGTATCGAGGTCAGGGAGAACATGGTGCACCGTCATAATGCCGAGCAGCTTTCGTCGAACGAGCAGCCGCCCGCCGACGGCCGTGGCCGGCGCGCGTCCACGCCCGTGGCTATTCCCTTCAAGGGCTGGCGCGATGTCGCGATGCGCGTCTATCACGCCTTCAACGACAACAACCTGTCGATCATCGCCGCCGGGGTATCGTTTTACGGACTGCTGGCCATCTTTCCGGGCATTGCCGCGTTCGTGGCCATTTACGGGCTGTTTCTGGATCCGGCCGGCGTGGTCGATCAGCTCAACCAGCTCGACGACGTGGTGCCGCCGGACGTGATTTCCACCGTCACCGGCCAGATGACCCAGATCGCCGCCAAGCCGCAGGCCTCGCTCGGGCTGGCGGCGTTCTTCACCCTGGGCCTGGCGCTGTGGAGCGCGCGCAAGGGCACCACCGCGCTGATGATCGCGCTGAACGTGGTCTATGCCGAGCGCGAAACCCGCAATTTCTTCGTCAAGATCGCGGTATCGCTGGCCCTGACCTTTGCCATCGTGCTCGGCCTGAGCGTGGTGGCGGTCATGGCGGCCGGCGTACCGCTGCTGTTCGCGGCCCTGGGCTTTGGCGACTGGATGGTGGCTGTCGGCCGGGGGCTGGGCCTGGGCGGTGCCGCGCTGGTGCTCATGACCGGCATCGCCGGGCTGTATCGCTATGCGCCCAGTCGTCGCCCGCCCAAATGGCGCTGGGTGTTCGTGGGCGCGGCCATCGTGACCGTGTTCTGGATACTCGGTTCGCTCGCGTTTTCGGTGTACGTGGCGTTTTCCAACACCTATTCGGCCACCTATGGCTCGCTCGGGGCCGTGGTGGTGGTGCTCACCTGGATGTATATCACCGTGCTGATCATGCTCATGGGCGGCGAGCTCAACGCCCAGCTGGAGTTCCAGACCGCGCACGACACCACCACCTCCGGCGGCAAACCGATGGGCGAACGCGGCGCCTTCGTGGCCGACAACATCGCCAAGCGCGCCGACGATATCGACTTTGAAGACAAAAAACCGGGGCCGGGCTGATGGCACACTGCGAAGATCTGTTCATTGCCAGTTCCGAAGCGCGGGACGAGCGTATCCACCTGCGCGAAAAGCGTTCGGACGCGCCCGCCGCCGATGCCCCGACCAAGGCCGTGCTGTTCGTACACGGCGCGACCTATCCCGGCGTGATGTTCGACGTGCCCACCAGCAGCTGGCTCGACCATGCGGTGGCCGACGGCTATAGCGCCTATGCGCTGGACGTGCGCGGCTACGGCGCCTCCACGCGCAGCCCGGTGCTCGACCAGCCCGCAAAAGACAACCCGCCCTTTGCCCGTGCGGAAAGCGCGGTGGCCGATATCGCCGACGCCATCGCCACCATTCGCGAACGGACCGGCGTGGACACCGTGGACCTGGTGGGCTGGTCCTGGGGCACGATGACCACCGGCATGTATGCCGCCAGCCGCCCGGGTACGATCAACCGGCTGGTGTTGTTCGCCCCGGTCTACAGCTGTGAGCGGCTCGACCGTATCAACGCCCTGGAAGATCGCGACAACCCCCACCGCCTGCGCCCGCTGGGTGCCTACCGCACGGAAAACGCCGAGCAGGCCCGCGAACGCTGGGATGCAGAAATCATCGCCGACGATCCGGACAGCTGGCGCGACCCGGCGGTCCTCGATCGCTGGTACGAGCAGATGCTGCGCGACGAACCGGCCGATTATGTGCGTGCCCCCAACGGCGTGCTCGTGGACCTATGGGAAGCCTTCAACGGCCGCGCCCGCTACGAAGCCGGCGATATCGACGTGCCGACGCTCGTGATTCGGGCCACTCAGGACGCGACCGCGATCCGCGACGACGCGCTGGGGCTCTTCGATCGGCTGGGCAGCGCCTATAAGCAGTACGACGAAATCGGTCGCGGCACGCACTTTTTGCTGCTCGAACGCCGTGCGCCGCAGCTGTTCGATCGTGTGAGCGCATTTCTGGCCAGTCCGCTGTCCACGGACTGACCCGGGCCGACCGCTAGTGCCCGTTTAGTGCCCGAAGCCGGGTCGGCGTTTTAGCCGAACACGGCACGCAGGATGAAGTAGAACACCGCGGTGAACAGCGCCGCGCCGGGCAGGGTGAGCAGCCAGCCGAGGAAGACGCGGCCGAGCACGCTCAAATCCAGCGCGCGAATGCCGCGGGCCAGGCCCACGCCGAGCACGCCGCCCACCAGCGTCTGGGTGGTGGATACCGGAATACCGAACCAGGTCGCCAGCACCACGGTGGTGGCCGCGGCCAGCTCCGCCGAAAAGCCGCGGGTGGGGGTGAGCGAGGTGATCTTGGCGCCGATGGTGCGAATCACCCGATGGCCGTAGGTGGCCAGCCCGAACACGATACCCACGCCGCCGAGCACCAGAACCCAGGCTGCCAGCTCCGATTCGCCGCCGATCTGGCCCGGGTTGTTCAGCACGTTGATGATGGCCGCGACCGGGCCGACGGCGTTGGCCACGTCGTTGGAGCCGTGCGCGAACGCCATGGTGGCCGCGGTGAATACCTGGGCGAAGCCGAACACGCGCTCCACGTTGCGATAACGATCGGAGCGCTGGTGGGTATCGAGCAGTTGTACCCGGTTGAGCAACAGTCGGCTGATCACCGCCGCGACAATGCCCAGTATGACCGCGCCGAGAATGCTCATCGGCGTCGACAGTTCCAGGCCGACATGGCTCAAGCCCTTCACCAGCGTGACCAGACAGATCACGAACCCGGCCAGAAACACGTACAACGGAATATAGCGGCGGGCGCCCTCGGCCGGATTGTCGTGGTTGAGCACCAGCCGGCGTATCGACTCGAACAGCAGAAAGGCGAGCGTGCCGGCAATGATCGGCGAGGCGATCCAGCTGGCCACGATCTTGCCGATCTCGGCCCAGTTGACCGGCTCCGTGCCCACCGAGACCAGGGCGAAGCCGAGAATACCGCCCACGATCGACTGGCCGGTGGATACCGGCATGCCCAGGGTCGAGGTCAGCAACAGAAAACAGCCGGCGCCGAGCAGCGCTGCGAGCATGCCGTAAACCAGTAGCTGCGGCGTATCGGCAAATACTTCCGGCCGGATCAGCCCGCCGCTGATGGTCTGGGTGACTTCGCCGCCCGCCAGCCAGGCGCCGAGAAACTCGAAAATGCCGGCGATGATCACCGCCTGGGTGATGGTGATCGCCCCCGATCCGACCGATGTGCCCATGGCATTGGCCACATCGTTCGCACCGATGCCCCACGCCATGAAGAAACCGAAAACGCACGCCAGAATGAGGAACAACTCGGCGTGCTGGGCGATGATCGACATCGGGCGATCCTTGTAACGAGGGCGCGGGCCCGAAAGTGTTTAGCGGGTGGCGAGAATCTGCAGGCGCGAGCCGGCGCGCTCGGCGCGATCCGCCACCGAGCCGATCGCATCGATCACACGGTAGATGAACATCATCTCCAGCGGTGGCAGTTCGCTTTCCAGCGGCAGCAGCTGGCGACGTATGGCCACCTGCTGCTGGTCCGAGGTGTTTTCCAGCCGCCCGAGCTCGGCGACCATGTCGGCGATGAGTTCGCCCACGCTGCGCCCGAAGCCGGAGTCCAGCAGCTCGCCGAGCTCCTCGAGCACCTTGCGTGCCTGCGCCACGCTGGCATGCGTGGTTTCCAGATAGGCACGAATCGGCGCCTGCAGAGCGTCCGGGAACTGCATACGCCGGCCCGTCATCAGCCCGGATATGTCTTTGATCTTGTTAACGATCTTGTCTTGAGCCTCGACCAGGACCAGCAGGTCGGCACGCGAGATCGGCAAGAACAGCGTGCTGGGCAGGTTGAGCCGGATACGATCCTTGAGATCGTCGGCCGCATGCTCGCAATCGTTGATCTGCTGATGCAGCGCCTCGGCTGCGTCCCAGTCACCGGCCTGGCTGTGCGCGATGAATTCCAGCAGCAGCGACGCGCCTTGTTCCACCTGGCGCATATGGTCGGTCAGGGCGCCGAAGGGCGACTTGCCGAACAGGCTTGGAAAAGGGCTGTTCTTGGTAGGATCCATGAAGGCTCCGGGTGAGTCGGCGGTTCATGCTCGGCGCACAGTATGTCAGTCGTATGACCGGCGCTGGTGACCTGCCGCATCATAGCGGTGGGTGTCCAGCCCGCGACGAACGGGCCTGGGCACGCGCTTTCGGCCTATGTCGCTGGTTTATAACGTCGTGGCAGGGAACGTTTGCGCTGAAATGTGTCCGATATGCTTCAGCGTACCTATCAGACGAATTTCTAACCCAATGCTCAACCCCGTACCGTCCGGCGTCGGTCGCAGCGCGCTATTGCGCTGGCTCGGCTGGCTTGTGATTGCCTACACCCTCGTGCTGTCGCTGGTGGCCCTGCGCTACCTCGACGTCGGGGATCTGGCCACCGGCGGCGCGGCCCGCAGCTTTGGCGTGGCGATGTTCTTTGCCCATTTTCTGTCGGTGGCACTCATCGGCCTGTTGCCGGTCATGCTGCTCGCCCTGCTGGTGCCGTACCGGCACGTGATCGTGCCGCTGGCCTGGGCAATCGGCGTGGTGCTGACCGGCCTGCTGCTGGTGGATACGCAGGTCTTTCAGCAATACCGGTTTCATCTGAACGGCGCCCTAGTGTCCTTATTCTTCTCGGGCGCCTCGGAAGAGACTTTCGAGTTTTCGCTGGCGATGAAGATTCAGGTGGCCCTCATTTGCCTGGGCGTGGCCGTCGCGCTCTGGGGCGTGGGCTGGGCCGTTTGGCGGCTGGTGGCTGCCACACGCCAGCGCCGCTTCGGCTACGGCATGGCGGCTGCCTGCGTGGCGCTGCTGCTGGGCACCAACCTGTTTCATGCCTATGCCGATGCCATGGGCGACGGCAACGTCACCCGCCAGACCCGTCTGCTGCCCGGCTACGAGCCGCTCACCGCGAAGGATTTCCTCGAAGAGCGCGGCTTCGACGTGGCCGAGGCCAGCTGGGGCGGCGATACCGCTCTGGACGGCTCCATCGACTATCCACGGGTGCCGCTGCAAACCGACGCCCCGGCCGAGCCGAAGAATATCGTGTTCATCGTCATCGACTCCTGGCGGTTCGATGCCATGAATGAACAGGTGTCGCCGCATATGGCGCGTTTCGCGGCCAATAACCAGCGCTTCATGAACCACTACAGCGGCGGCAACGCCACGCGTATCGGCATGTTCACGCTGTTCTACGGCATTCCCGGCACCTACTGGCACAGCATGTTGCAAACCAATACCCGGCCTGTGCTGGTCAGTCGTATGCTGGACCTGGGCTACGACTTCGGCATCTTTCGCAGCGCGCCGCTGTCTTCGCCCGAATTCCATCGCACCATCTTCTCCGGCATGAAAGAGCTGCGCATGGAATCCGAAGGCAACGATTCGCCCACGCGGGATATCGACGCCAACCGCGATTTCATCGACTATCTCGAACAACGCGATCCCGACGCCGAAAAACCCTTCTTCGGCATGGTCTTCTACGACTCGCCGCACGCCTACGACCTGCCGGACGATGCCCCGTGTCCGTTCCAGCCCAGCTGGGACAGCGTCAACTACCTAGCCCTGGACGAAGACACCGACCCCACCGGCCTGCACAACCTCTATCGCAACTCGGTGCATTTCGTGGACGGCCTCGTCGGCAAAACGCTGGACACGCTTGAAGCCAAGGGCCTGATGGACGACACCATCGTCGTCGTCACCGGCGACCACGGCCAGGAGTTCAACGATCTGGGCCTGAACTACTGGGGCCACAACGGCGACTACAGCCGCTACCAGACCCAGGTGCCCATGATCGTGCACTGGCCCGGCCGTACCGAGGCCGGCACCCAGACCGACTACATGACCAGCAGCCTCGACGTCGCGCCCACGCTGCTCGAGCACGCGCTCGGCGTGAACAATGCGTTTGACGCCACCAGCGTCGGCCACAACCTGTTCCAGCCGGCCGACCGTCTGCCGATGATCATGGCCCAGTACCGCGGCCATGCCGCGATGACCGAAAACGGCTTTATCGACTTCCCCGCTATCGGCCGCCCCGAAGCGCTGGACCGCGACTATCGGCCGCGTAAAGACAGTCCTTCACCGGCCGCTATTCAGGCCACGCTGGAACAGATGACGCGCTTTCGGGATACGGACTAGCCGTCGTGCAGGTCGCCGCGCCGTTTCAAACGAACGGCGACCAAACGTGCGGCAGAAAGCGATAGCCCGCGCCATCGGCCACCACATGGCCGATGCCGGGGAAGTCGATATGGTGGCCGGCGATCAGCTCGCCGCTCGCCGCCACCTCGGCGAACAGCGCCTGGCGCGAACGCACCGCCTGTTCGGGGTCGATATCGAACATCACCTGCGCATCCGGGCGCGGAAACTGAATCTGCGGCAGGTGCACGATATCCGCCGCGATCAACAGACTCTCGCCGTTGGATTCGATGCGATAACCGCTGTGGTCCGGCGTATGGCCGGGCAGCGGATAGCGCGTGATGCCGGGCCGGATGGCGTCGCTTTCGATGGCGCGCAGGTTCGCCGCGCAGGCATCAAACACCCGCTGTGCATTGGCGAAATGGCTACGCAGCATCTCGCCGGCATCCTCCGGCACCGCGCCGCGCCAGAAATCCAGCTCGCCGGCCGGCACGAGCACCTCGGCCTGGCCAAAGGCCAGGTTGTCGTCGCTATCGATCAGCCCGCCCAAATGATCGGGATGCGCGTGGGTCAGAATCACGCGGTCGATATCCGCAGACGTCAGCCCCATTTCGCCGAGCCCCGCGCCCAGCCGCGCACCTTCATCGCCCACCAGACCGCCCAGCCCGGTATCGATCAGAATCCGCTCGTCGCCCGTATTCACCAGATAACAGTTCAACGTGATCCTCGGCGGCGTCTGCCGCCGGCTCGCCGTGTGCAAGTCCTGCACCGTCGCCTCGTCCAGATTCGAGATCAGCCCGAACCCGCCCTGCAGATAGGCATCCTGAATCGTGGTGACGACGAAATCGCCCACGCGCAGATGGTGGATATTGGTGGATTGGGTCTGGGGTTGTTCGTGCGGCATGTCGTGTCGCTATGGGCGGGTCAATACGAACAGACTTGGTGATAATAGCGACGCTTTAAATACTGCTCAGGTAAGGAGCCTCGACTCGCGAGAAAACGCGTTTGGTAACGATCATCAATCAAAATCGATGATGCGAGGTCGCTCGAAGCGGTTAGGAAGTTGGAGGTCGGAAGTTTCAGCGCTGTCGAATCGCCCGGTGATTTGCGTGCCCAAGTGATTGGGCGCGATGGCCGACCAGTCCATTTGGTCGCGAAAATCGTGTCGATTGGGCGCTATTAACTCCTTACGGCGAAGACGTCCGGTAACGACGCCCGGCGCTATCTCGACCCGTGCCGCGAACTCAGCGATGGCGCTTGCCGAGAAATCTCTATCGGCGATGAACTCGTCCCAATCGACTGATGGGATCAGCGTTTCTTGAGCGTAAGAGTCAGCCTCGTCTTCCTGTTTGGCAACGTTTGGGTCAGCGATTCCTTCGAAATCCACGAATGTTTGTCGCTTCTGATGCTTGAGGATATGGCAAAGCTCGTGAAAGAGCGTGAACCAAAATATATCTGCCCATTTCCCTCGTAAGCTCATCATGAGCACGGCTTTGTTCTGCGATCGCATCCAGAAGGTTGCGCCCGTTAAATACGTCTTTTTCAAATGCGGCCGCAGTACGAGGGCAACGCCGCACTCCGCGAGGATTGCGCATAGCTCGGCAATTGCTTCTGCCGTATTACGATGGCTTACGAGTGCGCGAATGGCATTGACCCGAGCCTCGAGCTTTTGCCGGTCGAACGACGCTGTGAGGATTCTTTTTGCGTCGTGCTCGCCGCCTTTGATCCAGGCCGCGACGGCCAATTGCGAAGGTGCGCGGTGCTGCGCGTGTCGGAAAGCCGGCGCATAAGTACCCACGTTTTCAACATTAGCCAGGGAGGCAACGCCGAAGAAACGCCGTAGCTCTCTAATGCGTTCGTCTTGTTTGCGCGAGTAACTTACCCAGCCGAGGTCAGCCATTTCCTTGAATGGAAACTCGCGCATTAGCGGGCGCTCTTTTGTAAGCGCACACGCTTCTTCTTGGCGTGCGAGTGCGAGCCGGTACTCGCTCTCGAGTCCGGTCCAGATATGCGCCGGCACGCCTAGCACTGTTTCCAGCTGGATCGCAGTATCCGGCGTGATGGATTTAATTCCCTTGATGATTTCGTTGATTGCCTGCGCGGGGCGTCCGGTGCGTTGCGCAAGATCCTTCTGCGTCAGGCCGGCGTCCTCCAGCACTTCCTGCAGATATTCGCCGGGCGCGATCGCAAGATCGGAGTGAAGAGTCGTTTCAGTCGCCATAGTGCTTACTCACCTCCTCAATGCGAACAATCGTTAGCGAGTCGCCTTCGAGCGTGAAAATCAGTCGATAGAAGCCATTTAGTTTGACCGCATATTGGCCGTCGCGATCACCTTTCAATGGGTGACACCGCAAGACAGGCAGCGCGATCAGCTCGTCAATGTCGCGAGCGCTCTTGATGATATTGATACGAAGGACATAACGGCGGGCCACCTCGTCGCCGAATTTACGAACCGCTGTCTTCTGCCGCTCGTAGCATCTTTGGAGTTGGTTCGTTCTGAACCGTATCTCCATGACTTTCCCTGGTGCGGATGGGAGGGCACCCGTCCGTCACAGGCGCCAAGCGATTATTCACCCCTAGGGTGAAAATATCAACCAGGAGGCGGTAGCGAACTCTGAGAAGCCGGCGCGAACCGTGGTGAAGACAGGCTCGGCCACGGCCGCGCGGGTTACCAAAAAACCATCACGCGGCGGGGCTCTAGCTTATAGAGTGCGATGGGTCGCCTACGAAATGGCCCACACCTGTTTAAGGCGTTTCACGGTGTGATCCCATTTGGGCGTCTTTGGCTTGCAGACCGTGTTCTGGTTGCCGAACAGCCCGACCTCGTTAACCGCATTACGCCGGTCGACTGTGTACTCCCATTCCAAGGGCACAAGATATTCCGCGTTGTCATCCGAGCGCATTGCGTCGGCCTGTGGATAAGGCTCGGGTAGTTCGTCGGATGCGTACGTGCCGGAGCCATCCGGTGCCTTGAAGACGTAACGATCGGCGCGGACCTTGTCCCCCGCCACGCGGCCGACGCCCACGAAGCCGACGCCCGGCATGTTCACCCAGACACGGTCGCCCTCGGAGAGCATGTCCAGCGTACGTGAATACCAGAGCGCGCCGCCGCCGCCGATGAAGCCGAACTGCCGCGCGGCCTCCCACGGCCGATCCTCGCTAAACGAGACATAGTATTCGCCGTTCCATGTCTGTTTCGCGCCCGCTCGGCTGACCGCTCGATCCTGATTCTCCTCCGGGTCGATCATCCATGCCCGGCTCAGGTAATGATTGCCAGCGTCTTCAAAGGCGGAAAAGAACAGCGCATTGATCGCGATGTTGGCGTGGTCGTTCAGGTAGTTGATGATTCGCTCGGTGCTGGCGTCCAGCTTGGTGGCGACCACGACCAGCTGATGGGCGCTGTTGAGCTGAATATCGGTGCTATCGAGTGGCACGCCGAAGCGGTGTTCGAAGGCGGCCTCCAAAGAATCGTGAGTCCGCCCGTAGCGCTCGGCGAACTCGCGATAGATCTCGCCGATCTGAGAGGCGTCCAGATCGACGACCCACGAGGCGTAATCGATCGCCTGGGCCACCACCTCGCGCGGTGTCTTGTTGCGTTTGAGCTCGATGATGATGACGTTGCCATCGCCGTCCAGCGCCAGCAGGTCGATGAACTTGTCGAAGTCGGTCCGTACCTGCCGGCCGATCAGCAGCCAGTCCGCGTCGAGGATGGCAATGTCGTGCATCACTTGCTCTTCGAGCAGCGACTCGTCGGACAGCCCACTCGGCTGGAGCTTCTCCGGCTTGTCGCCGATCTTCCAGATGCCTTGTTCGATGGCCATAGGTAGCGCTAGCGATTCGTGGTTAGTGAATGGCTTGTTCGACGACGGCGTCTGCCGTTCTCCAGCGGGTTTTGCTGACTTGGAGTAGGCGAGCTTTGAGTTGATCGCAAAATGAAAAAAGCTCGTCAATTCTCTTAACGATACGTTTCTGCTCTCGTAACGGCGGTAAGGGGAATGCGTATAACGCTACACTGTTCGCAGAAAGGTTGGGTTGCGCTGAACCGTTGTTAAAGCGAGCGATTTGATCGCGTCCAAAGGGGCTAATTAAATAATAAAAAATGTAGCGTTGCATCGCCGGGATATGGGGGCGCACGATCATCAGCGATGACGCGATTGCTCCAGTAGAGTAAGGGGACACGCTAGCCGTCTTGCCTAGGGTCGCGCCGCGTAAGCAATAAACTAAGTCATTCGTCCGAATTTTACCGCTTTTTAGGTGGTTGAATTTCTCTTCAGTTATGAAATTCATATTCGATTTAGAAAGCGTTCCATCCTTCTGGATGTGCCCGGTATTGATCCAAGGTAAGCCTTCGCGAACATATTCATCGCGGTTTGGATAATTTTTGCTCCTGTCGCCATTTATTAGTGTATTAATGTGACCAAATTTTACCCATAGCCAATTATTAGGGATTTTGAATTGTTTTTCATTTGACGTAATATCTGGCAGGGATTTGTTTTTAATGTTATTAGTATTGATGTTTTTGAACAGTACCGACGCGGGCTCGTCATTTGCTGATTGCTTCGCGATACGACCCATAATGCCAAGTTGAAGAATGGTCTGCTTTAGCCGCTCAATGCTCTGTTCGGTCGTAAACAACATGTCGAAGTGGGCGGCGAGGCGGGCCCAGTTTTCGGACAGTTCGTCGGCGTCGTTGGATTGCGTGAGCGTTTCGAGCAGGGAGTCGACGAGCGTTTCGTGGGCGGCGTGCTGATCGCGGGTCTGCTGCTCCAGCCGGTCGCAGAGCGCCATAAGTTCGTCGACTTTCTGGACGATGCGGTGTTGTTCGTTCTCCGGAGGTAGTGGCAATAGGGCCAATCTAGCTTTGTCAGTGCCAAGCCGCGGAAGGTTCATCCCGTGAGTTGAGCTATTGGCGTAGTTTTTAAAGGCGGGAGATTTAAGAGCGAGCTGTAAGTAGTCCGGCGCCAAGCCGTAAAATCCTCTTAAGGGCACGATTTCAGTTGTGCAAACACCACATTCATCCGCGACGACTACTTTATCTAGATAAGGCCTGAGCTTGCCGTAAAGCACGTCGTTTTTTTGGAAGCGATTCTTCGAGCTCTTGAAAGGGCGCTGATCTTGGCGAATTTTTTTTACAAGTCGAGAACTCTCTTTTTCGATGTCCTCAAGCTCAAGAACCCAGGTCTCACCGCTGACGTCGTTTGGCTCTGCTTTCTCGGTTATGCCGTAGTTCGTGGCCTCGCCTAATCTTATCCACGCCCAATTCGGTGGTAAGCAGTATGGTTGATCCGCTACGTCTATTTGCGGTAGCCGTTTCAGCCGCTTGATCGCGCCCGTCTTTACTAGTTGCTCTCGTTCTGCGGCTATTTTTATAGCGAGGTTTGACGCGGACTCATCTGTTGGTTCCTGCTGTAATAATTTGCCGCGCACTGCTAGATCAGCAATCAGTTCGCGTAGTTTTTTAATTCCTGTTAATTCAATTCCGTTCTGGCTACCGCGCCCGCCGGTCGACTTGGTGGTAACCGCCCCAGTCCACAGATCAAGGTGCTCGGTAATGAACTGCTCTGCACTCATGCCGAACGCCGCTCCTGTTCGGGGTCTTCCTTCCGCGCCAGCGCGTCGCCCAAGATGGTCTTTAGCTCGTCGCGCAGCGCTTGAATTTCGGCCTGCTGCTGTTCGTATCGCGCCAGTAGCTCGTCCGGATCGTGGATTTCTTCCTTGGCCTGGAACGGGTTCTTGATGTCCAGGTTGTAGTTCCGCTCGCGGATGTCGTCGATCGAGACGTTCCAGGCGTGTTCGGTTTCTATGCGGGCGGCGAAGCCATCGGCCTCGGTGCCCCACCAGTCGATCTCGGCCTGGAATTCCTCGAACCGCATGGGCTTGGTCTTGCTGTAGTTCTTGTAGCCCTCGGGATAGGGGTGTTCGTAGTACCAGACGGTTTCGGTCGGCTGGCCCTTGGTGAAGAACAGCAGGTTGGTCTTGATGCCGGTGTAGGGGTTGAACACGCCGTTGGGCAGGCGAACGATGGTGTGCAGGTTGCACTCCTCGAGCAGCTTTTCCTTGAGGCGGGTCTTCATGCCTTCGCCGAACAGAAAGCCGTCCGGCAGCACGATAGCGGCACGGCCGCCTTTCTTGAGTAGTTGCAGGAACAGCGTGAGGAACAGGTCGGCCGTTTCGCGGGTGCGGAACGCCTGCGGAAAGTTGTCCTCGATGCCGTCTTCTTCCATGCCGCCGAAGGGCGGATTGGCGATGATCGTATCCACCCGGTGTTTCGGCCCCCAGCCGATCAGCGGGTAGGACAGGGCGTTGTCATGCTGGATCTGGCTCGGTGTATCGATGCCGTGCAGGATGAGATTCGTGGTCGCGAGCAGATGGGGCAGCGGTTTCTTTTCGATGCCGCGGATGGTGCTTGCGATCGTCTCTTCGTCCTGCGGGGTTTGTACGTAGTGACGGCGTTTATGCTCGATGGCGCCGGTTAAGAAGCCACCGGTGCCGCAGGCCGGGTCCATCACGGTTTCGTCCAGCTTGGGGTCCACTCGGCTGACCATGAATTCGGTCACGGCACGTGGGGTATAGAACTCGCCCGCGTTGCCGGCGCTTTGCAGATCCTTGAGGATCTGTTCGTAGAGGTCGCCCAGATCGTGGCGCTCGCTGGATTTGTTGAAGTCGACGCCTTCCTGGATCTTGTTCACGACCTGCCGCAGAAGCTGGCCGGACTTCATGTAGTTGTAGGCATCTTCGAAGACGTTGCGGATGACCACGCCCCGGTAATCGTCGCCTTGCGCCTGCAGGTTCTGCAGGCCGGGGAAGAGCGTGTTGTCCACAAAGGCCTTGAGCTTGTCGCCGGTATCACCTTCCGGATCGGCCGCCCAGTTGCGCCAGCGCAGGTGCTCGGGCAGCGGCGAGCGGTAGTCGTCGTCGAAGGTTTCCCATTCGGTCTCGCGATCGTCGTAGATCTTGAGAAAGAGCATCCACACGAGCTGACCAATGCGCTGTGCGTCGCCGTCGACGCCGACATCCTTGCGCATGATGTCCTGGATGGATTTTACGGTCGTGCTTATGGACATGTCTTTGATTCGAAAACTCGTTCGCGATGATGTTCTAGGTACCGAGCGTGCGCCGGCTCAAGGCGGCGCAGGCGCATATCGGAGCGGATGCCGAAGGCTGCCGCGTCGGCGAACTGACGGCTGATGCGGATTGCGCCGCTCTCTTCGAAAGTGATCAGTCCGGCATCGAAAGCTGCGTCTAGGTTCGCGGTCAACAGCAGGCCATTGTAAACGTCGAGTCGCTCTTCATTGGTCGAAACCTTCCACGGTTTGGCGTGAGAGGCGCGGAGCATGGCGAGGTTATTGGCACCGGTGACAGCGCAGCTGCTCCAGTAGTCGATAAGCGATTTCCGGAATTTGCCTTGGTCGAGTCGGGCGTCGATGAGTGCTTTGCGGGTGGTGCTGTCTGAGGGTAAATCTTTCAGCTGCTCATCGATTTCGTCGTAGGCGGTTAGACCGCTTTGATAGGCCGCGGGATCAATGACCGCGAGTAGCGCGTGTAATGCTGCTTCCGAGGCGATACTTGTCTCGAAGCCATAGGTGATTTCCTCTTTGCCGGTATGAAGGCGCTTGGCATAACCTGCCATATTCGAGTTGTGGTATGGCTTCAGCCAGTCGACCGAGATGCCCTCAATCTCGTTGATTTGAGTGCTTTTGGCCTTCAGCGCCGGGTTCAGAACAAGCGGTGCGTCACTCATGGCGACGGAACCGTCCTTCCCGGCCGTCTTGAGATAGACGCGTACGCCGTCCGCAGTTTCCAGCCCTTTTATACGAGGCCGATCGCGTTCAACCTGTAGTCCTACGCGCTCTAGCGCGCGCCGGATCTGATGTGAGTCGAGCATTTAGGCATATAACTCCTGTTCGAGATCGCGCACGGCGGCGAAGTATTCGTCTTTGCCGCCGAATGCGTTGATCAATTCGATGGGCGAACCCATCCGGTTGAATGGATCGAGCTTGAGGACCTTCACGTCCTCGATGTGCTCGATTCCGGTATCGGTGTACTTGGTGAGCAGCGCATCGAGCACCGCGCGGCTGGCGCCTTCATAGCGGTTGAAATAGTCGTTCTTGCGAACCTGCGCGGCGCGCTCGCGGCGACTCAAGGGTGGCTGGTCGTAGACGATATGGCAGATCACGTCGAAGGGATCGGGTTCGGCCCCCAGTTTCTTTTGCACGTCCTCGATGAGGTCGTGCCAGAACACGCCGTTCTCGGCCAGTTCGTCGATGATGGCCTGCTTGCGTTCCGCTGCATTCCACTGGCGCAGGAAGTCTTCCAGCGAGGTGAATTGCTCGCGAACCTTCTTGCGGGTGTAGTCCTTGAGGCTTTCTGTTATCAGCTTGCCGTCCGGGCCCAGATACTGAACGCGCTCGGCGACGACATTCACCTCCACGTTATCGACCACGTAACGGGTGCGGCCGGTCTTTTTCTGGTCGTCTGGATGCCAGTCGGTATCGTCGGACGCCCATTGTTCGCCGGGCTCGGCGCCATAGACTGCCGCATCTTCAGCGATGGCAGGCATATCGGGGCTGTCGGTTTCTTCGTCATCCGGAACGACGGATTCGCCACTGGTGGGTTCGTAGACTTTGACCGGGTCGCCGTCGAAGTCCGGGTCCGCGAACAGCTCGGTCGCTTTCTTGAAGTCCAGAATCGTGAACCAGTGCTTGTTGAACTCGTCGTTGATGCGCGTGCCGCGTCCGATGATCTGCTTGAATTCGGTCATGGACTGAATGCGCTGGTCGAGCACGATGAGCTTGCAGGTCTGGGCGTCGACGCCGGTCGTCATCAGCTTGCTGGTGGTTGCGATGACGGGGTATGGCTCTTCAGGATTGATGAAGTTGTCTAGCTCGGCCTTGCCTTCGGCTTCGTCGCCGGTAATGCGCATCACGTATTTGCGATTCTCGCGGACGCGTTCCGGGTTGAGGTTGATCAGAGCCTGTCGCATGCGTTCGGCGTGGTCGATGTCCTCACAGAAGACGATGGTCTTTTGGTACGGGTCTGTCCGGGTGAGGAACTCCGTCACCTTGGATGCGACCGCCAGCGTCCTTTTTTCCAACACCAGGCTGCGGTCGAAGTCTTTCTGGTTGTAGATTCGGTCTTCGATCAGGTGGCCATGCTTGTCGGTCTGACCTTCGCTTGGGCGCCAGCCTTGCAGGTCTTTGTCGAGGTCGATACGGACCACCTTGTATGGTGCGAGAAAGCCGTCTTCGATGCCTTGCCTGAGCGAATAGGTGTAGACCGGCTCGCCGAAATAATCGATGT
Organism: uncultured Salinisphaera sp.; assembly: GCF_964012375.1. Classification (NCBI taxonomy): domain Bacteria; kingdom Pseudomonadati; phylum Pseudomonadota; class Gammaproteobacteria; order Salinisphaerales; family Salinisphaeraceae; genus Salinisphaera; species uncultured Salinisphaera sp. The sequence continues at coordinate 15,284 of NZ_CAXGSH010000016.1, read as the reverse complement.
TGGATACGGCTTTGGTTTCTTTCGGCGTCGCGGTGAGGCCGATATGCGTGGCGTTGGAGAAGTGGTCGAGAATGCGGCGCCACGCGGAGTCCGCGTCCGCGCTGCCTCGATGGCATTCGTCGATCACGATGAGATCGAAGAAATCCTCCGAGAATTGCTTGTAGATGTTCTTGTCTTCTTCGCTGCCCGATACGGCCTGATAGAGGGCGAGATATATCTCGTAGGATTTGTCGACCGTACGGTTCGTGACCTTGGTCATGGCCTGCCCGAACGGCTTGAAATCGTTGTTCTTTGCCTGGTTGACGAGCACGTTGCGATCGGCGAGAAACAGAATGCGTTTCTTTTCGCCCGCTTTCCAAAGACGCCAGATGATCTGGAAGGCCGTGAAGGTCTTGCCGGTACCCGTGGCCATTACCAGCAGGATGCGATCCTGGCCTCTGGCAATGGCTTCGACAGTGCGGTTGATAGCGATCGTCTGGTAGTAGCGCGGCGTTCGGCCGCTTCCGTCGTCGTAGTACGGTTCTTCAATGATCGGCTGCTCGGCTTGCCCGATGCCCTTGTATTGGCAATAGCGTTGCCAGAGCTCGCCAGGCGTTGGGAATTCATCGAGCGAAAGCGACGTTTCGGTCTGGTCGGATAACCCTGTGCGGTCGTGGAAAACAAAGCCGTCGCCGTTGCTTGTGAACACGAACGGTACGTCGAGTGCGTCGCTGTAGGACAGCGCCTGTTGCATGCCGTCGCCTGGCGCGTGCGTGTTGTCCTTGGCTTCGATGACCGCGATGGGCTGATTCTTCTGATAACTCAGCACATAATCGGCGCGGCGGCGTTGCCCTCGTGCATGCAGTCGCCCACGGACGATAATACGGCCCGCTGTGAAGGACTTCTCCTCTCGAATCTGGGTCTGCAGATCCCAGCCAGCGCGTGTGAGCGCTGGCGTGATGAACTTGCTACAGATATCGCGTTCGGTTAAACCGCGCTTGTCCACTTCTCCCCCAAACCAACATGCTTTGCCCGCCCGACTGGCCATTGAATGGCCCTGGGCATATATATATTTTGCTCAAATCTATACAGGTTTAAAGCGTCATGTATAGATTTGTGGCTAATTCTATACACGATGGTTCGGGCAAGCGGCGGAGCTACCGAGGTTTAGTTGGCGGTACCGGCATCAATATACCCAGCGGCGCTACTGGGCAACGTCATCGGTTCAGATTCTCAGTTGCTTGCCGGAATCACCGTCAACGACCGCACCCCCTGCGCGCCACGAACAAGCACGCCTTCGATATCCGCGGTGGCCGAGGGGCCGGTGTGGAAGACGGTGTAGTTCGCGCTCACGAAATCGTCACGCTGGTAGGCGCGGTGCAGGTTGGTGACGATCTCGGCCGGGTCGATCAGTACGACGAGGTGCTGGGCGAGATAGGCGATGGCGTTGACCGTGAGTTCGGCTTCGGTGAAGGCCACGCTGCCGGTTTCGGCTACGCCGAAGCGGGCGCGCAGCACGGCGATATCCACGTCGTGGACGGTAGCCGGGTCGTCGCTGTTGGTGAGCGTCCGGTTGCCGGCGACTTCCGGCACGTTGGAGGCAATCACGGCGTCGGCGAACGGTTTGCCCAGCTTTTCGGCCAGCGCCTGCTCTACGGCATCGACGATGCTCTGGCCGTCGCCCAGCGCATGCCAGCTGCCGCCCATCATGGTCAGGCGTTCGGCGAACAGGTCGACGAGGCCAGCGCGTTCCTGCGGGTAGTTGTCGTCGTAGTTCGGCACCGTGGGTGCGGGCGCGTCGAGGCCGGGTTTGGCGCTGCGAACGGCGCCGAGGATGTCGTCGCGGCTGCTCATGGATTAAAGCTCCGGGTCGTCGTCGGTCGGCTGGCGGATGGCGATGAGTATCAGCGAGGCCGGCAGATAGTGGTTGTCGTCGAGCGGTTCCTCAACCGCGGCCAGACGCCAGTCGCCGCTGTTGACGAGTTCCAGCCAGCGCCCGAGGGTGCGGAAATACCAGGGGGCGTCGTCCTGGAAGCCGCTGCCCAGGCAGGCACCGCTGGCACTGCGCCAGCCGTCTATATAGGGCCGGTCGCCGCAGGCGGTGAGCGGGTGCAGGGTCTGGATGACCAGCAGCCCGCCGGGGACCACCGCGCGGGCCGCGCCGGCCAGGGCATCGTCCACGCTGTCTTCGCCGAGCAGGGAGAAGTTGCACACGGCCATATCGAAGGGTTCGGCGAACTGGGCGTCGGCCAGGTCTTCGTAGGCACAGACCTTGAGGTCGACGTTCGGGTTGACGCACTTCTCGCGCGCGGCGTCGATGAGCTCGGGCACGGCATCGATGCCGGTACAGGCGATGTCTTCGGCGGCCAGTGCGCGCAGCAGCCAGCCTTCGCCGCAGCCGATGTCGAGCACGCGCTCGGGCCCGCAGTCGAGCACGGTATCCACGATGGCGCGGTCGGTGGTGCGGCGGCTGGCGATGCCGTGCTGATGAATGGCGTGCACCCAGGCCGCCGCGTTGTCGTGCCACGCTTCGAGAATGGCGTTCTCAGCAGGCAATCTCTGGGTGTCGTGGGCCATGGCGTTAGTTCTCCGGGGTGTTGCGGCTTGCGCCATCCCGGTTGAGACGATGGCGCTTGTACCAGTCGTGGAAGGTGCCGTTGTCGGGCGGGCTGGGCATTTCGCGCCCTTCGCCCCAGGCGTTCATGCGGTTGTAGATCGCCCAGCGCGGCAAATGCTTTAGGGCAGAGTTGGTGGCCTTGATCGCGGCGCGATAGCCCTTGGGGCTGGCGAGTACCTTGCCGGCCGCGGCGAGTCCGGTTTTCTTGGTCCACGGCAGGTGGCCGTTCTCGGCCAACACCTGACGCCAGCCGAAGATCTGTTCGTGGATATTGATCTTCACTGGGCACACGTTGGTGCAGCTGCCGTTGAGCGTGGAGGCAAACGGCAGATTGGAATAGCGGTGGGCGTCGAAGGTGGGGTTGAGGATCAGCCCCAGCGGGCCGGCATAGGTCGCGCCATAGCTCAGCCCGCCGGAGCGCCGGTACACCGGGCAGGTGTTCATGCAGGCGCCGCAGCGAATGCACTTGAGCGACGACCAGAACTTCTCCATGCCCAGGCGCTTGGAGCGGCCGTTGTCGACCAGCACGACATGCATCTCGCCGCCTTGCTTGGGGCCGCGGAAATGCGATGTGTACTGGGTGATGGGCGAGCCGAGCGCCGAGCGCGACAGCAGGCGGATGAATACGCCCATGTCTTCCACGCGGGGCACGAGTTTTTCGATGCCGATGGAGGCCACGTGCAGGTTGGGCACGTTGGCCGACAGATCGGCGTTGCCTTCGTTGGTACAGACCACGAAGCCGCCGGTTTCGGCCACGGCGAAGTTCGCGCCGGTCATGCCGGCATCGGCGTCCAGAATCAGCGGGCGGGTGGCATCGCGCTGGGCGCCGGCCAGATAGTGGGCATCGTCGTTCTCGGGATCGGAGCCGAGCTTGTCGGCGAACAGGCGCGCCACGTCCGAACGCATCTTGTGAACGGGCGGCACCACGATATGGCTCGGGTCTTCGCCGTCGAGCTGCTGGATACGCTCGCCCAGATCGGTCTCCACGATCTCGATGCCCACGCCGTCCATGTAATGTCGAAAGCCGCACTCTTCCATGAGCATGGACTTCGCCTTGATCACGCTCTTCACGCCGTGATCGTTGAAGATCTCGTGGATGATGCGGTTGTGCTCGGCGCCGTCCTTGGCCCAATGCACGTGGATGCCGTTGGCCTTGGCGTTGGCCTCGAACTGCTCGAGATAGGTGTCGAGGTTGGTGAGCGTGTGCGTCTTGATGTCGCTGGCCAGCTGGCGCAGCTCTTCCCATTCCTCAATAGTATGGGCCTGTTTGTCGCGCTTGCTGCGCATGGCCCAGACGCGGGTGTCGTGCGATTTGGCGTGTTCCGGTGCGTTCAGAAACTGCTTGGCCGAACGCGCATGGTCCACGCGCTTGCCGTCGGCGGCCTTCGCCGGGCGCGGCTGGGGCTCCGGCGTGGCGCGTTTCATGGTGGCCGCGGGATTGGGTTCGTTGCCGTTCATTGGCTTGCCCCGTTGAGGATTTCAGCGATGTGCTTGAAGCGGATCGGCGCGCCGATGCGGGCAGCACAGCCGGACTGGTGCATCAGGCACGACGAATCGGCGGAGACGATATATTCCGCGCCGTTGCGGCCGTGGTCGGCGATCTTGTCTTGGCCCATCTGGGTAGAGACTTCCGGCTCGGTCACCGAGAAGGTGCCGCCAAAGCCGCAGCATTCGTCCGGCCGGTCGATGGAAACCAGCTCGATGCCGGCGACCTTTTCCAGCAGCGCCCGCGGCTTGGAGAAATATTCGCCGTGCAGTTCGCTGGGCTTGCCGTGGCCGAGATTGCGCAGGGTGTTGCAGGAGTCGTGATAGCCCACGCGGTGCTCGAAACGCGCCCAGGGGAATGCATCGACCTTGAGTACGTCGTGCAGGAACTCGACCAGTTCGAGCGTGTTCTCGCGTACGTGTTTGACCTCCGGCGTCTGCTCGACGGCGGTGAGGTTGTCGCGTATCTGGTGCACGCAGGAGCCGGACGGCGCCACGATCAGGTCGTATTTCGCGAAGTTCTTCACGAACAGCGCTTCGGTGGCCCGTGCTTCGTCGTGGCAGCCGGAGTTGACCATGGGCTGGCCACAGCAGGTCTGGTCGAAGGGGTAGTCGACGTTGCAGTCGAAGCGTTCCAGCAACTCGAGCGTGGCGATACCCACGCCGGGGTAGAAAGCATCGATGAAGCAGGGCACGAACAGGCCGATTTGCATGGGCTCTCCGAAAAGTCGCGAGCGGAACGAGGCCGGACGGGCGGCCGCAGACTCAGTCTAACGCGCGTGTTGCCGGATTGTCCGGCCGGGTCGTTGCCTTATACAAAAGTCGAAAGGGCCGATGCCGATGGCCTTTCGAGCTACGGCATGCCGCCGGCCCGTCCGGCGACGCCCGCCCGACTATGGCAACTACGCGACCGACGCCGCGCCGGTTTCTGCGACGGGATAAGGTTGGCTAGGACGCCGGCGCCGGCCCCTGGATGACGTGCACCAGGGCATCGGGGCGTATCCAGCGCTTGAAGGCCGCCTGGATCGCCTCGGCATCCAGCGCCTGGTACGCCCGTGCGGCACGATAGGGCGCGTCCAGCGGCAGGCCGTTCTCCACGCGCGAGAGCAGCCCAATGCCGATGGCGTCAGCACTGGCTTCGCCCAGCGGTACCTGGCGTACGAGCCCGGCCTGGGCACGATGCAGTTCGGCAGCGGATACCGGTGCCTTGGCCATATCGGCGAGCGCGTCGGCAATCAGGCGGTTGGCTTCGGCCACCTTGTCCGGCTGGCTGCCGTATTCGAACGCCAGGCGGGCGCGGGTACGGTCGGCCTGCAGGCCGGAATGAATGTAGTACACCAGCCCGCGCTCGGCGCGCAGCTCGCGATACAGCCGGCTGGCGTAGAAGCCGCCGGTGAGCACCTGGTTGCCGAGTTCGAGGGCGCGGTAATCGTCGTCCGTTGGCTGCAGGCCCAGGGTTTCGGCGACCTGAACCGTGTCCTGTACGCGGGCGCTGTCGGGCACGTGCACGGTGGCGGCTTTATTGGCGGGCACTGCAGGCAGGTCCACGTCGGGCGTGGGCCCTTTGGCTTTCCAGGCGCCAAAGTTCTTTTCTACCGCCTTGCGTACCTGGGCGGTATCAACGTCGCCGACCACCACCAGCGTGGCCAGATCGGGGCGGAACGTCTTGTCGTAGTAGTCGGTGACGTCGGCCAGAGACAGGCCGTTCACCGTCTCCGGCGTGGCATGACGCAGGCTCGGATCGTCGTTCGGCAAGAGCGCGCGCTTGAGCGCCTGGCCGGCATGAAAATCCGGGCTGGTCAGCTGGCCGGCCACCGCGCCGGCCGTCTGGGCCTGCACGATCTTGAAGGCATCTTTGGGCAGCGCAGGCGCCAGCTCGTTTTCGGCGAGTAGCGCCAGGCCGCGGTCGAAGTGTTCGGGCAGCACGGTCAACGAGAAATCGCTGCCGGCGCTGGCCCGGGCACCGATCGCATCGAGTTCGGCCTGATAAGCCACCCGGTCGTGCTTTCGGGTGCCGTAATCGAGCAGGCTCGACAGTACCCCGTCGATGCCTTCCTTGCCCTTGGGCGCCTGCAGATAGGGTTCGTTACGGATATGGCCGTAGACGTGCACGGCATGGGTGGCATCAGTGGGCACCACGATTAGACGCAGGCCGTTGTCCAGCGTGCTTTGTTGCGGAGCAACGCGCGGCGTGGGCGTGTCGATGCTGGCCAGCGGTTTGGCGGCCCAGTCCGGCAGGTCGACATCGGCCGCATGGCTTGGCGCGAAGGATTCGCCGCCGCCGAAGCCGTCGCCGGCGGCGGGCGCGCCCGAGCCTTCGGGCGTGAGCACCGTCAGCACGCTCTGGTCTGGATCGAGCATACGTTGTGCCAAGCGATTGACCGCCTTGGCGTCGACGCGGCGAATGGCGGCCAGTTGGGCATCCGGCGAGGCCAGGCCGTCGATCGCAACCGCCTGCGACCACTGCTCGGCGAGCCCTTCGATGGAATCGCGGGCAGCGGCGTTGCCCGTCGTGAGCTGGCGCTTTGCGGCTTCGACCTGTGCTGCGCTTACGCCCTTGTCCGCGATATCGCCCAGCACGTCGCGCATTTGCGCCACCAGGGCATCGCTGTCGGCGCCCTTGGGAAAGGCCGCGGCTGCATAGGCAATGCCGGCCTCGCGCAGGCCGTCGAGGGCGAACTGGGTGCCCAGGCTCTTGCCGGTGGCCACCAGCCGGCTATAGAGCGCGCTGCGCGGGTTGTTGAGGATGGTGGCGAGTACATTGGCGGCGGCGTACTCGTCGGCGCTGTGCGTGCCGGGGGCACGAAAGGCGAGGTAGGCCAGGCCATAGCCGGCATCGGTGGCCATGCGGATAGGCTCGGCATCCACCGGCGAGAGCGCAACCGGCGCGGTCTTGGGCAGTTCGTGCGGCTCGATATCGCCGAACAGGCGGCCCACGGTGGCCAGGGTCTGCTTGGCGTCGACGTCGCCGCTCACGATCAGGGTAGCGTTATTGGGCGTATACCAGCGCTCGTGAAAGGCCTTGAGCATCTTGCCCGTGGTCTTGTCGAAGGAGGCTTTCGTGCCGAGCGCGTCGTGGGCATAGGGCGTGCCCGCGAACAGCTGCTCGCGCAGGCGGGTATAGGCGACATAGTCCGGGCTGGACAGGTCACGGGCGACTTCCTGCTCGATGGCGCCGCGTTCCTTCTCCCAGGCGCTCTGATCGTTGGCGACCGAGCGCATGCGCTCGGCGTGCAGCCGTAGTGCCACCTCGAGATACTGGGCCGGCACGGTGAAGTAGTAGCGGGTGACTTCGTCCTGGGTATCGGCATTGAAGCGGCCGCCCATGGCCGCGGCAATGGCCGAGATCTGGGCTGCGGACAGGTCGTCGGTGCCGCGAAACATCATGTGTTCCTGCGCATGCGCCATGCCGGGAAAGCCGTCCGGGGCATCGCGCGAACCCACGTCGTAATTCATCATCGTGGTCACCGTGGGCGCAAGCCGGTTCGGCACCACGATGACCTGCAGACCGCTGTCCAGCGTCGTACGGCGTACGGCGTCGTCTTGAGCGGGGGCTGCCAGCACGGGTAGGGCGGCAGCCCATAGGCACAGCAGCAGCAAGGGGCGTAGACGGGTCATGGGGCCTCGCTCATCGTTCGACGCAATATGGTTGCAGGCTACAGACAACCATTTGCCCCTGCGAGTGCCCGGGCGGCTACTTTTTGCCGAAAATTTCCTCGCGCAGCGCGCCCTGGGGCATGCCCTGATGGATATCGATCTTGCCTTCGGCGTTGCGATACACCAGCCCCGGCGTGCCCTGGATGCCCAGCGACGACATCAGCATGTTGTTGGCGGCGACCTTTTCGCGCAGTTCGGCCGGCATGTCCTCGAGCGGCTCGATCCCGCCACGGCTGTAGTTTTCCTCGTGCCGGGCCAGTGCTGCGCTCGGGTCGTCGGCGCCGAGAATGGCGGCCGCCTTGCCGGGGCTGGAGGGCTTGATGATGCCCACCGGAATATGGCGCAGCTGTACCTTGCCGGATTCGACCCAGGGCCGGGCGACCTCGTAGAACTTGTGGCAGTACGGGCAGTTGGGGTCGGTGAACACGTAGATCACGCGTTTGGCGTCGTCGTCGCCGTCGGCCACCCAGTTGGATTTGTCCAGCTTCGGCCAGGCGCTCTGGATATCGGGCTGGGTGATGGTGGCGTCCAGCACCTCCTGGCTCAGGTTCTTGCCGTCGGCGTCGAGCATCGGGCCGATGATCACGTGCTCGCGATCCGGGGTGAGGTAGAGCGTGAGCGGGCGGTTGCCGGCACGCGCGGCATAGCCGGTCATGCCGCCGGGGGCATCGAAGGCCTCGACGATGGTCAGGCCCTTGCCCTCGAGATTGCGAATCGGCGCCGGCCATTGCGGCGCGGCGACAGCCACCGCGAGCGGCAGCGTGGCAAGCAATAGACCGGCAGCGATTAAGGGCCGAGCAAGGCGTGACATGAAGACTCCTGAACAAACGGGTGCGCCTGTGGCGATCGCGCCAGTCTATCTGAATCGACGATCGCGACGGGGCCAACGGCGGCCGATGTTTGCTGCAATGCAACAAAACAGCATAGGATCGGTCTTAGCGCGCACGACGTGCGATACGCGCGTTCAGCGCGAGGGTTTGTAGGTAAATGCGATGAAACGACTTCACGAAATGCGCAACGATGGCGGCAGCCTGCTTTCCGGGCTGTTCGACCGTCGTTTCACCACGGTCATTACCACCCAGATGGTGCCCACCATCTATACGTTGGGCCAGCTGCTGTCGGGCATGGCGACCGTCTACGTCATCTTCTGGGCGTTTCAGCAATGCTGGATGAGCGGCCTGGCCTGGCTGTGTCTGCTCGGGCCGGCCATGTTTCTGGCCCTGGTGGTCACGATTCGAGTTATGCTCGAATTCGTGCTGACCGTGTTCCGGATCGCCTTTTTTCTGGAAGCCCTGGGCGGGCAGATCGAGAGCATCGCCGGCCAGACCGAAGATATCCATCAGGACCTGCCGCGTATCCGCTTCTGGCGCAAATCAGCACGCGGCAAGTAGGCCGACTGTCACCGGCGCCGCGGACAAACTTCTGCCCTCGGCGCCGGTGGCAGGCTTCATGACTGCAGGCGTCGGCTCAGACGCCGCCGTCCACGTCCAGAAACGCGCCGGTGGTGAACTTCGCCTCGGTGAGATACAGAATCGCCTCGGCAATATCCTCCGGCTGACCGATCCGGCCCAGCGGAATGGCCGATTTCGCCTGCTCGGGTTTGTCCGGCAGGCCGCCGCTGGCATGGATTTCGGTATCCACCACGCCCGGCCGTACCGCGTTCACGCGAATCTGGTCGCCCGCGACTTCCTTGGCCAGCCCTTCGGTGAGCGTGTCGATCGCGCCCTTGGAGGCACCGTAGTCGATATACGTACCGGCACCGCCGCCGCCGGCCGCATGGCTGGCCGCCGAGGAGACGTTGACGATCGCCCCGCCCGGGCCGCCGTAGGACGTGCCCATGCGCCGGATCGCCTCGCGCGCGCACAGGAACGGGCCGACCACGTTCACCGACATCATCCGCGCCACGCGTTCGGCGGACATATCCGCCACCTTGGACGGTTGATCGACGATGCCGGCGTTGTTCACCAGCGCGCTGATACGACCCAGTTCGTCGTCCACGGTCGCGAACAGGCGTACCACGTCCTGTTCGTTAGCCACGTCGGCCTGGATGGCCATCGCCTTGCCGCCGTCCTTTTCGATTGCCTTGACGACCGCGTCGGCGGCCTCTTTATTGCTGTGGTAGTTCACCGCCACCGCATAGCCGTATTTCGCGGCCATCAGGCAGGTGGCCGCACCGATGCCCCGGCTGCCGCCGGTGACCAGCATCACTTTATCCATGACTCAACTCTGCAGAGAATGATGGCTACAGGGTAACGCCTGCCCTTTACACACGCATAAACATGAGCACGGTCATGATCGAGCCAATGGCCACGATGCCGATTCGGTGCCAGCGCGGCGCGATGTGATAGCCGAACGCCGCGCCGATCCAGCCGCCGAGCATGGCGCCGCCGGCCATGAGTGCGGCCAGCGGCCAGTCGATGAGCCCGAACGCCGCATACACCGATACCGAGATGGTGGTGAGGGTGGCCGACATCACCGCCTTCATCGCCACCGAGGTCAGCAGCCGGGTCTGGCCGAGCAGCCCGAGCAGGGCGATTACGATGATGCCCACGCCGCCGTTGAAATAACCGCCGTAGGTACAGGCGAGATAGAGCGCGATGGTCGCCACCGGCGTGCTGGCCTCGCGTTCGGCCATGCGCTGCTTGAGCCAGGGGGCGGCCGCGAAGATCAGCGTGGCCACGCCCATCAGCCAGGGTACGATCGCTGCGAAGGCGCGGTCGCCGGTGAGCAGCAGCAGCGAAGCGCCGCTGATACCGCCGGCCGCGGCGATCGCCACCATCGCCGGCAGCGACAGCGCGGCCGGCGGGGCCACATCGCGACGGAACCGGAACAACGTTGTCGCATAGCCGGGCAGCACGGCCGTTGCGCTGGTGGCATTGGCCACGGTCGGCGGCAGGCCGTGAAACAGCAGGGCCGGCAGAGTGATGAAGCTGCCGCCGCCGGCCAGCGCGTTGATCGCGCCGGCCGCCAGGGCCGCGACGAAGAGCAAAGCGATATCCAAGAGCCAGCTCGCGCGATGGAAAGAGCGTGCTCAGTCTAAGCCGTCGGCGGCTGCGGTGCGCGCCGCAGCCGACATGTTGTGCCGCTCAGGTGTAATCAACACCTGTGGCGCGAATGTTCGGCTTACAGGCGTTCGTCGCCTTTGGTCATACGGGCGATCAACGGTTGCTTGAGGCCATGGGTGTGTACGAACGCCATCGCGATATGACCGGCAATCAGGGCGAACAGAATCCAGCCGAGAAAGCCGTGCCATTGGTTACCGAGATTGCTCATCCACTCGATCTTGGTTTCCATGCCGTCGAAGATCTGCACGCCGAGCGCCGAAAAGGGGCGCGTGCCGCCATAGGCGCGGATGACCGCGACCACGGGGACCGCGATGAGCAGCACATACATGGCGACATGGCCAAGTGCGGCTGCGCGCTGCAGGCCGCCCGCATGCGACGGCCGGCGCGAGAGGTTGAGCAGCCCCCAGATACCGCGCAGCACTGCCAGGATGAGAATCAGCACGCCGTTGGAGAAGTGGTAGCCGAAGAAGAAGTCGGTGACCGGCGTATCGTCGAAAAAGTAGTGCAACGCTGCAGATGTCGCCTGCCATACGAGTAGCAGTGCCATCGCCCAGTGAAAAAATCGACTGACCAGACCGTAACCGTATGCGTGGTCCATGACTCGAGTATCCATGCGAACCCCTTTGCGTGCGTGCCGATGGTGTCGGTGAAGCGAGGTGACGGGGCGTTGCGCCTGGCAAACCGTACAAGGCACGACGGCGCCGCCGAGCGCTTCGATCAATTCCCCGTGGAAATCCTAGCGTAATCGGCTTGCCAACGCGTGGGCAGAACGTTGCCGCAACGTTTGCACGAACGCGGCCGGGCCGGATGACGGTGCTCGGCGCCGACGGGGTCTGTCCGGCTTGTTCGGTTTGCTTCGCGGCGGTCAGGCGCGCCGGCGGCGTTCGCTCGGCGCGATGCCGTAGACGCGCCGATAGGCGGTCGCGAAGTTGGCGGCGCTGGTATAGCCGGCAAGTTCGGCGGCGGTCACGACGTTGACGCCGTCTTCGCGCAGGGCACGATCGGCAGCCTGGAGACGGCGTTCGCGCAGAAACTTTTGCACGCTCATGCCATAGCAGACGTTGAAGTGGCGCTGCAGGCTGCTACGGCTCATGCCCGCCTCGCGCGCGAGTGCATCGACGGTCAGTGGCGCCGCCGATGGTTTGTCGACGAGATCGCGCATGCGCCGTAGCCGGCGTGCATCGATCGGCCGCGGCGGCTCGTCGGTGGCGGGCATAGCCAGTAGCGCGGGCAGGGCTTCGGCGACCATCGCCAGGGCCAGGCTTTCGCAGCGCAGCCGTCGCGCCGGGCCGGCGCTGTCGCCGCTGCTGTCTGCGGCGATGAGCAACTGGGCGCTCGCGCACAGCGCGCTGCTGGGCTGCCAGGGTTGCATGCAAAGGTGCGGCGTATCCAGTAGATGCATGCTGCCGCGGCCGTCGCCGAGCGTGACCAGGCGTTGGCGCAGCCAGTCGTGCGGTACGGTCAGGGTGAGGCTTTGTTCCCGGCTGTTGCGTCGCGCACGGCGCTCGAAGATTGTCGGTTCGTGCAGATGCACGGCACAGGCATAGCGCGTGCCGGCCCCGGCCGGTAATGGGCGATCGCCGAATCGCACATCGACTTCCCCGGCGAGCACCAGAATCAGCTTGAGGCCCGGGCACAGCTGCAGTCGGGAGCGCATGTCCTGGCGGTTGCGCACGCTGGCATGTCGCAGTACCAGCCCGCCCGGCAGGGCATCGACACCGAACTGGCCTTCCAGGGGCGGCGAGTCGTCGGCGACGCGCGTCTGGTAGTCGCGGCCCAGATGCGCCGCATGCCGGTTGAGTTCGGCAGCGCCGATGAAGCGTTCGAGACGGGCAGGGTCGGTCGCGGTGTTCGAATGCAAAGACATTTGAGCGTTTCGCAAAGGTTTGGGCGGCAAGCCTCTGAAATAATGCGCGGCACAAAGTGTAAATGCAAAAGATTCGCATTCGCACACGGTTGAACTTGCAAGCGCCCGGCGTTGCCGCGCGTGGTTTCACATTGGGGGGAATATGAACGGCTGCATCAAAACCCGGCAATCGCTTGGTACACCGCTGTTGCTTGGCGTGGTCATACTCGCTTCGGCCATGCCGGCCGCGGCACAGAAAGACGGCGCTGCCGGTGACGAGCCGCTTCAGCTCGAAATGGTCACCGTCGAAGGCAATCAGCTCTACGACATGCTGCCGTCCGAGCAGACCGGCGGCTATGCGGTGGATGCGGCTACGGTGGGCACCAAGACGCCGGCCGCGCTCAAGGATATCCCCCAGTCGATCAGCGTAATCACCCGTGAGTCGATCGAGGATCGCAACGTGGATACGCTCGACGAACTGGCGCGGCGCACGCCGGGCCTGCGCGTGCTCACCAACGATGCCGGGCGTTCGTCGATCTATTCGCGCGGCTACGAATACGACGAGTTCAATATCGACGGCCTGCCGGCGCCCATGGCCAGCATCAACGGCACGCTGCCCAATCTGGCCGCCTTCGATCGCGTCGAGGTAATGCGCGGCCCGTCCGGGTTGTTCAACAGCAGCAGCGAGCTGGGCGGCATCGTCAACCTCGTGCGCAAGCGCCCGACCGAGGACGCCCAGGGCCACGTGATCGGCCGTTACGGCAGCTTCAACCAGTACTATCTTGAAGGCGACGCCTCCGGCCCGCTGACCGAGGACGGCCGCCTGCGCGGGCGCGCGGTGGTCGCACAGAGCGATACCGACGGCTTTGTCGACCACAACGACAACAACTCACAAACCTTCTACGGCACCCTCGAATACGATATCGATCCGGATACGATGGTGTCGGTGGCCTATCTGCGTCAGCAGCGCGATATCACCGTCAACAACGGCCTGGCCACCGATGCCGACGGCAGCCTGCTGGACGTGGACCGCTCGACGTTCTTGGGCGCCGACTGGAACGATTTCACCGCCACCACCGACGACTTCATCTTCGAGCTGACCCATCGCTTCGAGTCGGGCGGCTTCGGCCGGGTGGGCGCGCGTTATTCGAACCGCAACGCCGACTACAACTATGCCTTCGGCGGTGGCCCGGTGGCCGCGGACGGCACCGTGCCGGTATCTGCCACGGCCGGTGATATCGACCAGAACACGCTCGCCGTGGATGCCAGCTACAGCCAGCCGTTCGAAACCTTCGGCAACGTCAGCGAATTCGTGGCCGGCGCCGATTACAAGCATTACGACACCGACTCCATTCGTGGACGGGCACGCCTGGGCCGTACCGACGCCGATGATTTCGAAGACCTGGCCTATGTCGACGTGCTCGCCAGCGGCTCGCTCACCGACAACACGACCAAGCTCGAAGAAATCGGCCTCTACACCAAGCTGACCTTCCGTCCGGTCGAGCCGCTGGCCCTGATCGGCGGCGTACGGGTGAGCGACTACAAGGTCGAGCTCACCGACAACACGGCAGGCACCACCGGCTCGCGCGACGACAATGGCAAGCTCACTCCCTATGCCGGGCTGGTGCTGGACGTGGATCGCCACCACGCGCTGTATGCCAGCTACTCCAAGGTGTTCAATCCGCAGACCGCCTACGACATTAACGGCGATCTCATCGAGCCGCGTGAAGGCACCCAGTACGAAACCGGCGTGAAGGGCAGCTATTTCAACGGCGACCTCAATGCCCGTGCCAGCCTGTTCCGGATGTACGACCGCAACTATGCAGCGGGCGTGCCCGGCGAGAACTACAACGAAGCCATGGGCCAGCGCCGTATTCAGGGCGTGGAGTTCGAGCTTGACGGCTCGCCGATCGAACAGCTGGATATCATCGCCGGCTATACCTATCTGGATACGGAAGTCGAACGCGGCGCCGACGAGGCCACCTTCGTGCTCATGCCCGATCACATGTTCAACCTGTGGACCAAGTACGCTTTCGATTCCGGCCTGCTCGATCGGGTTAGCATCGGCGCCGGCGTGACCGCCTTCAGCGACTTCAGCTCCCTGCAGGGCGTGGAAGCGCCGGGCTATGCGGTGGTCGATGCCATGGTGGGCTACCAGTTCACCGACAAGCTTTCGGGGGCAGTCAACGTGAATAACCTGCTCGACAAGAAGTACTACAACCGCGTCGGCAGCACCGGCACGTTCAACTTCTATGGCGAACCCACGAGCGTGGTCGGCTCCCTGCGCTACGACTTCTAGTGCGCCGGGGCCAGATCGCGAAATCCGGGGCGGGGCGCGTTGCGCGCCTCGCTCTGTGTTGTGTGCTGGTGATGGGCGGGTTTGCGCCGGCCCTGGCCCAGCCCGATCTGGAGACCGTGGCCCACCCCGAGGCCGCGGCCGCGCTGCGCCACGAGTCGATCGTCGATCCGGCGACCGGGCAGGTCTATGAACTGTTGATTTCGCAGCCGCAAGCGCCGGCGCCGGATGCCGGTTATCCGGTTGTGTTCCTGTTCGACGGCAACCGCACCGCGCCGGCCGCGCTGGCATGGCTGCAGTCACATGAGCTGGCCGATCGCGTGCTCGTGGTCGGCCTGG
>NZ_CAXGSH010000015.1:0-46858 GCF_964012375.1 uncultured Salinisphaera sp. | reverse complement strand
CTGACCGTCGCCCTGCGGCGCGGCGGTGAGCGCGTGCCCGCGCGGTCGGGCGGGCATCGGCGCGTCAAGGACGTACTGCGCGAGGCGCGCCTGCCGCCCTGGCTGCGCGAGCGTATTCCGCTGGTATACCGGGACGATACATTGATAGCGATCGGCGATCTCTGGCGCCATCCGCATATTCATCAACTCACGGCTAGCGAAATCGGCGCGTTCATCTGGCACAAATCGCGGCCGTAACGCGTACGCGCGTTGTCGGTCGCCGACCTTTCGGCTAGCATGCGCGCTGTTATTCCCCGGCATGAGTCTTGGATCGCGATGGCAGGCGACGCGGCGGGCACCCGCTATATTTTCGTGACCGGCGGGGTGGTGTCCTCGCTCGGTAAAGGCATCGCGGCAGCGTCGCTCGGCGCACTGCTTGAATCACGGGGCCAGCGCGTCTCGGTGATCAAGCTCGATCCGTATCTCAACGTGGACGCGGGCACCATGAGCCCGTTCCAGCACGGCGAGGTCTATGTCACCCGCGACGGGGCCGAAACCGACCTCGATCTGGGCCACTACGAGCGCTTTCTGAAGACGCGCACCTCGCGGCTGTCGAATTTCACCACGGGCCAGATCTACAACAACGTCATCAACAAGGAGCGCCGCGGCGACTACCTGGGTGGCACGGTTCAGGTCATCCCGCATATCACCGACGAGATCAAGCGCTGCATTCTCGAAGGCGGCGAGGGCGCAGACATCTGCCTGGTGGAGATCGGGGGTACCGTCGGCGATATCGAATCGCTGCCGTTTCTCGAGGCGATCCGCCAGTTCGCTGTCGAATTGGGCCATGACCGGGTGCTGTTCATGCATCTCACCCTGGTGCCCTATATCGCCTCCAGCGGCGAGATGAAGACCAAGCCCACCCAGCATTCGGCCAAGGAACTGCGTTCGATCGGTATCCAGCCGGATATCCTGCTGTGTCGCGTGGACCGCCCGCTGCCGGAGAACGAGCGCCGCAAGATCGCGTTGTTCACCAACGTCTCCGAGCGCGCCGTCATTGCCTGTATCGACGTGGACGACATCTACAAGATGCCCGGCCTGCTGCAGGCGCAGTCGCTGGACGCGCTGGTGCTGGAACACTTCGATATTTCCGCACCGAGCGCGGATCTGTCGAACTGGGCCAAGCTGGTCGAGGCCCGCCGCACCCAGGATGTCACTGTCAAGGTCGCCATGGTCGGCAAGTACGTCGATCTGGCCGATGCCTACAAGTCGGTCAACGAGGCGCTCTCCCATGCCGGGTTGCATACCAGCACCCGGGTGGATATCCACTATCTGGACTCGGAGACGGTCGAACGCGATGGCGGCGACTGCCTGGCCGGCATGGATGCGATCCTGGTGCCCGGCGGCTTCGGCGAACGCGGCATCGAAGGCAAGATAACCGCCGCGCGCTATGCCCGAACCCACGGCATTCCGTATTTCGGTATCTGCCTGGGCATGCAGGTGGCCTGTATCGAGTTCGCCCGCGAAATCGCGGGCCTGGAAGGCGCGCACAGCACCGAGTTCATGGCCGAGCCCGCGCATCCGGTGATCGCCCTGGTGACCGAATGGCACGATCTGGCCGGCGAGGTGCAAAAGCGCCACGCCAACGTCGATCTCGGCGGCACCATGCGCCTGGGCGAACAGCGCTGCGATCTGGTTGCCGACACGCTGGCCGCGCGCTGCTACGACGCCACCGAAGTATTCGAGCGTCATCGCCATCGCTACGAGTTCAACAACCGCTACCGGGACGTGCTGGCCGAGAAAGGGCTGGTGTTTTCCGGCATATCCGCCGAAGACAATCTGGTCGAGATCGTGGAGCTGCCCGATCATCCCTGGTTTCTCGGCTGCCAGTTCCATCCCGAGTTCACCTCCACGCCGCGTGCCGGGCACCCGTTGTTCATTGGCTTCATCGCCGCCGCCCGCGCCCATAGCACGGCGGGCGCGGACGCCTGATGGCAATGCAGCTTTGCGGTTTCGAGGTCGGCATGGACCGGCCGCTGTTCCTGATTGCCGGGCCGGACAGCCTGGAATCGCCCGGCATGGTCATGGACGTGGCCGGCCATCTGGCCGAGCTGTGCCGTGAGCTGGGCATCGG
The DNA here is from genome assembly GCF_964012375.1 of uncultured Salinisphaera sp. Classification (NCBI taxonomy): domain Bacteria; kingdom Pseudomonadati; phylum Pseudomonadota; class Gammaproteobacteria; order Salinisphaerales; family Salinisphaeraceae; genus Salinisphaera; species uncultured Salinisphaera sp. Next base: position 44,745 of record NZ_CAXGSH010000015.1, on the reverse strand, counting down.
CTATATCTTCAAGGGTTCGTTCGACAAGGCCAACCGCAGTTCCGGCGACAGCTATCGCGGCCCGGGCATCGAGGCCGGGCTGGACATGCTGGCCGCGGTCAAGCGCGAGATCGGCGTGCCGGTGACCACCGACGTGCACATCGAAGACCAGATCGCGCCGGTGGCGGCCGTGGTGGATCTGCTGCAGACGCCGGCCTTTCTCTGTCGCCAGACCGACTTTATTCAGGCGGTCGCGGCCAGCGGCACGCCGGTGAATATCAAGAAGGGCCAGTTTCTTTCTCCGGCCGAAATGAACGGCGTAGTGGCCAAGGCGCGCGCGGGCGGCGGCGAGCAGATCATGGTCTGCGAGCGCGGCTATGCATTTGGCTACAACAACCTGGTTGCGGATATGCGCAGCCTTGCCATCATGCGCGCTACGAACTGCCCGGTGGTGTTCGATGCCACCCATTCGGTACAGCTGCCGGGCGGCCAGGGCAGCCGCTCGGGCGGCGCCCGCGAACAGATTCCGGTATTGTCGCGCTCTGCCGTGGCCGCCGGAATTTCCGGTTTGTTCATGGAAACGCATCCGGACCCAGACAACGCCCTGTGCGATGGGCCCAATTCTTGGCCGCTGGCGCATATGCGCGAGCTGCTGGAGACGCTGGTCGAGCTCGACGGCGTGGTCAAACGCCGCGGCACGATCGAGTCGACGCTCGTCCAACCTTAAACGAAACGCGAAAGCAGTATTCCTATGTCGAAGATCAAGCAGATTCGTGGATATCAGGTCATCGATTCGCGCGGCAACCCGACGGTCGCCGCCCGTGTGACGCTGGAAACCGGTGCCGTGGGTACCGCGATGGTGCCCTCGGGCGCGTCCACCGGCAGCCTCGAGGCGGTCGAATTGCGCGACGGCGACGGCGATCGCTTCCTGGGCAAGGGCGTGACCCGGGCCGTGGCGAATATCAACGGTGAGATCGCCAAGAAGCTCAAGGGCTTCGAAGCCGATGACCAGGCCGGCCTCGACAAGACGCTGATCGAACTCGACGGCACCGACAACAAGGGTCGGCTTGGCGCGAACGCGCTGCTGGGCGTGTCGTTGGCCGTGGCCCATGCCGCGGCCAACGACAACAAACAGGGCCTGTACGACTTTCTTGGCCACGACGACGCCGTGAACCTGCCGGTGCCGATGATGAACGTCATCAACGGCGGCGCGCATGCCAACAACAACGTCGACATGCAGGAATTCATGATCGTGCCGGCCGGCGCGCCGAGCTTTTCAGAAGCCATGCGCTGCGGCGCCGAGATCTTCCAGCATCTCAAGAAGCTGTTGGGCGAACGGGGTCTGGCCACGGCCGTGGGCGACGAAGGCGGTTTTGCGCCCGATCTGCCCTCGAATGCGGCAGCGCTGGATACGCTCGTCGAAGCCATCGAACGCGCCGGCTACCAGCCCGGCGGCGATGTCTGGCTCGGCCTCGACGCGGCCAGCACCGAGTTCTGCGAAAACGGGCGCTACAAGCTGGCCTCGGAAAACGCCGACTACGACGCAGCCGGCTTCGTGGATTATCTGGCCGGCCTGGTCGACAAGTACCCGATCATCACCATCGAAGACGGCATGGCCGAGGACGACTGGGACGGTTGGGCACTGCTGACCGAGCGCCTGGGCGACCGGGTGCAGCTGGTCGGCGACGACCTGTTCGTGACCAACACGCGCATCCTGCAGAAAGGTATCGAGGAAGGCATTGCCAACTCGATTCTGATCAAGCCCAACCAGATCGGCACGCTCACCGAAACGCTGCGCGCCATCGACGTGGCCACCCGCGCAGAGTACACGGCCGTCGTGTCGCATCGCTCCGGCGAAACCGAGGATTCCACCATCGCCGATCTGGCCGTGGCCACCTCGGCGACCCAGATCAAGACCGGCTCGTTGTCGCGTTCCGACCGTATCGCCAAGTACAACCGCCTGCTCATGATCGAGGCCGAGCTGGGCGCACGGGCGGTATATCCCGGGCGCCGCGCATTCAATGTCGGATTCTAGGCGCGCGGCGCTACGAGTTATCCGGCCATGCATGACTGGCGTCGCGACGTGAGCACGATGCGCGCTGAGATCGGCAGCCGCCTGGCGCGCCTGAGTACCGATCTGTCGGGCGCTAGACAGGTCCGCCCCCCGCGCTACAATCGGCGTATGTACCGCGCCGTCATTATCGTGCTTGTGCTCGTGCTCGCCGCGCTGCAATACCGGCTGTGGGTGGCCGACGGCGGCTGGGCGGAAGTGCATCGGCTCAGCGGAATGAAGCAGGAGCTGGCCGCCGCCAACGAGCGCAACCAGGTTCGTAACGACGCCCTGCAGGCCGAGGTGGACGATCTCAAGTCCGGCGAGAGCGCCACGGAAGGGCGCGCGCGTTCCGATATGGGCATGATTCGACGCGACGAGGAGTTCTTTCTGACCATCGCGCCGCCGGGCCCGACGCCGCCCAAGACGCGGGATAAGCAGCAGGGCAACGCCCAGAACGACGACGGATCCGACGACCAATGACGTTGATCCACGGCGACGCGGTCGATATGTCCGCGTTCGCCTACGCGCGGGGTGCTGCGCCCGATGTGCGGGCCCGCCTGCGCTCATCTCCGGCCGATTTTTTCGTCGACGAAGACTGCGATATCGCGCTGTCGGGCAGCGGCGAACATCTGTGGTGTCGTATCGAGAAGAGCGGGCTGAACACCCAGGACGCCGTGCAGGCGCTGTCGCGGGCCACGGGCGTGCATCCGCGCCAGATCGGATTTGCCGGCATGAAGGACCGGGTCGCGGTCACGCGCCAGTGGCTGTCCATTGCCTGGCCGATCGCCCGCGATCTGCCCGAGCTGGGCGGTATCGACGGTATCCAGGTCCTCGAAATGGGCCGGCACGGGCGCAAGCTCAAACGCGGTGCCCATCGCGGCAATCATTTCGTGCTGCGCCTGCGCGAGCTTGAAGGTGATCGTGACAGGATCGAGGCCGATCTCGCCGATATTCGTGCCCGGGGCGTACCCAACTACTTCGGTGCCCAGCGTTTTGGCCACGGCGGGCGCAATCTCGGCCTGTCGCGGGCGCTGTTCGCGGGCAAGCGCTTGTCGCGCAACCGCCGCGGCTTCGCGCTCTCGGCCGCGCGGTCGCTGCTTTTCAATGCGGTGGTCGATGCGCGCGTTCGCGAGGGCAGCTGGAATACGCTGATCGACGGCGAAGCGGTGATGCTCGATGGCAGTCACAGCGTGTTCTCTCTGGCCGACACCGATCAGCACGACGATGCGCTCGAACAGCGGCTGGCACGGTTTGATATCCATCCCAGCGGGCCGATGGCCGGACGGGGCAGCAACGACGTCATCAGCGGCCGGGCGCAAGCGCTCGAGCAGGCGGTGCTCGCGGAATACGCCGATCTGGTGGCCGGGCTCGAACGCTGCGATGTCGATGCGGGGCGCCGCGCGCTGCGCCTTGCGGTACCGTCACTCGATTGGCAGTTCGAGGATGACGCAACGCTGGTGCTGTCGTTCTGGTTGCCGCCCGGTGCGTTCGCGACCAGCGTGCTGCGCGAGTTCGTGGAAACCATCGAAGAGGGCTGACGCGGGCCTGGAGCGACGCCGTCGCGATCATCGTGGCCATGTCCGATCGCATTCAGCGACGACCGTCAACGCCGTTGGAGTGACCGTCTGCTAACCGGGGTCGTCGATCCAGCGGTATTCCATCTGCTCTGCGGTCCGCTCGGCCAGCTCGCGGCCAGCCAGCTCGGCCAGCAGATAAAGGCTCATGTCGATACCCGCCGAGATCCCTCCAGAACTTGCATAGCGGCCGTCGCGTACCCAGCGCCGATTGCGTTCGACCGTGAGAGTGGGAAAGCGCGCGGCGAGGGCGCTTTGATCTTCCCAATGCGTGGTCACCCGGCGTCCGTCGAGCAACCCGGCGCCGGCCAGCAGAAACACGCCGGTGCACACGCTCGCCACAATCTGTGCGGGCTCGGCGGCTGTGCGCAGCGCCAACAAGGTGTCCGAGCATGACAGGGTGCGCTCGTGTTCACCGCCGGCTACGATCAACACATCCAGCGCGCTGGTCACGCCGATGATCTCGTCGGGCAGTACGCGAAAGCCGCCGCGTGCCGTGACCACGCCCGGGCCGGACGCCAGCAGGCGCGGCTGCAGGTTCATAGGGCCGATTCGACTAGCGGTGGAGAACACCTCGTACGGCCCGCTGAAGTCGAGCACTTCGGCGCCGTCGTAGATATAGATACCGATCTGCATGCGAGTCATGCGCGCCGCAGAAGCACGTAGACCGCGCCGGTGCCGCCGTCGTTTTCGCGTGCCGAGCAATAGGCCAGTACCTCGTCGCGCTGGCGCAGCCAGTGCGCGACCTTGACCTTGAGCACCGGGCCGCGGTTGCCGGAGCGCAGTCCCTTGCCGTGGACCACGCGCACACAGCGATAGCCACGATCGAGCGCTTCACGCAGGAAGACCGCCAGGCACTGGCGGGCGACGTCCACGATCATGCCGTGCAGGTCGAGTTCTGCCTGGCAGCGATACTGGCCGCGCCGCAGCTTGCGCATCACGGACAGCTGCACACCTTCGCGGCGGTGAAACAGATCGTCGCCGGTTTCGATATCGTCGCCGGGGGAGAAATCGAGCAGTTCGCCGATCACGGCCTGTTCGTCGGCTTCGCGCATGGCAGGCCGGGCCGAAGGCATATGCCGCCAGGGTCGACGTCGTTGCCCCTTCGCCACTTCGGTCACCGGGCCGACCGCGTCGCGAAACAGGGCGCTGTCGTCGTCGCTGATCTGCGTATCGCGATCGGCGGATGCGCGGTTTTGAGAACGGGAGCGGTCGGCCATACCGGCGATTCACTCAAGCAGGAAAGCCTCGATTTAGGCTATGCTAGCGAGCCTGCGGCGCGCTTGCACGCGTCGATAACCTCGCTTTCCATCGAATCCTTGCATGCGATTACTGCTGAGTAACGATGACGGCTGTCACGCGCCCGGGCTGAGCGCCCTGCGCGGTGCGCTCGCCAAGATCTGTGACGACATGGTCACGGTCGCGCCGGACCGCAACCGTAGCGGGGCGAGCAACTCGCTCACCCTGGAACGTCCGCTGCGCGTGAACCAGGTGGCCGAAAACGTGTATGCCGTCGACGGCACCCCGACTGACTGCGTACACCTGGCAACGACCGGCCTGTTCGAGCAGGAAGCGGACATGGTGGTTTCCGGCATCAACCACGGCGCCAATCTCGGCGACGACGTGCTCTACTCGGGTACCGTGGCGGCGGCCACCGAGGGGCGTTCTCTTGGTTTGCCGGCGGTGGCGATCTCGCTCGTGGGCGAAAACCCGCGCCATTTCGATACCGCGGCAAGGGTGGCGGTATCGGTGGTCAAACTGCTTATCGACCAGCCGTTGCCTAACGACACGATCCTCAACGTGAACGTGCCCGATCTGGCCTACGAAGAGCTGGCCGGCTTTGCCGCGACCCGACTGGGCAACCGGCATCGCGCCGAGCGACTGGTCGAGGACAGCGATCCGCGCGGGCGTCCGATATTCTGGATCGGCCGTGCCGGCGGCGAGGCCGATGCCGGCCCGGGCACCGATTTTCATGCCATCAGCTGCGGCCAGGTGTCGATCACGCCGATACAGATCGATCTGACCCGCCACGACGCGCTCGGCGCCCTGGGTGACTGGGTGGGGCGGCTTTGACCGGATCGGTATCATCGAAGCCTTCAGTCCGGGCTCGGCGCGGCGGGGGCGCACAGCGCCCGACGCGCAGCCGGACCGGCGTGCAGGCGTTCGTCGGGGACGCTTGTCGGGGTTTACACGCAGCGCTTGCATGACTAGATTCGGGCTTCCAAAACATCCCCACGTCCGTGGCTTCGGTATGGCCTCGGGGCGTAGCCGCGCGCGCCTTATCGAACGCCTGCGCGAGTTGGGGATCGATAACGAAAACGTGCTGACGGCCATGGAAACCGTGCCGCGTCACCAGTTCGTCGACGAGGCCATGAGCAGTCGTGCCTACGACGATACGGCCTTGCCGATCGGCTATGGCCAGACGATTTCGCAACCCTATATCGTCGCCCAGATGACCTCGCTGCTGATCGCCGGCGGCGTGCCTGACAACGTGCTCGAGATCGGCACCGGCAGCGGCTACCAGGCCGCCGTGCTGGCCGAGATTCTGCCCGCGGTCTATACCGTGGAACGCATCGAGCCGCTGTATGAGCGCGCACGGCGACGCTTCGCCGAGCTTGGCTATCGCAACGTGCGCGCACGCCTGGCACGCGAGGGCATGCTGGGACTGCCCGATTACGGGCCCTTCGCGGCGATCGTGGTCACCGCTGGCGCCGAGACGCTGCCCACCTCGCTCTACGAACAGCTTGCCGACGGCGGGCGCATGATCGTGCCGGTCGGCCCCAGCGGCGATCAGCGTCTGATCGTGGTCCGTCGCGATGGCGGCTATTTTGAACAGCAGGCGCTGGATGCGGTCAGTTTCGTACCGCTGATCGAGCAGCGCAGCGATGAACCCAGCCATTAATAGCCGTTAGGGGACGTTCCCACCGATGTTTCGCCGTCTTTACGACTGGGTCGTACGTGCCTCCGGCCACCGCCGGGCGCCGTCGCTTCTGGCACTGCTTGCGTTCGCGGAATCTTCGTTCTTTCCGATCCCGCCGGACGTCATGCTGGCACCGATGACGCTGGCACGCCCCGAACGCGCCTGGCGCTTTGCCGCGATCACCACCGTTGCCTCGGTGCTCGGCGGTATGCTCGGCTACTGGATCGGGGCGTTGTTTCTGGACGCGTTGCTGCCCTGGCTCAAGGAGCTGGGCTATTATTCGGCCTATAGCACCGCGCGCGACTGGTTCGAAACCTACGGCTTCTGGGCGGTATTGCTGGCGGGCGTTTCGCCGATACCGTACAAGGTGTTCACCGTGGCCGCGGGCGCCGTGGCGATGCCGTTCCTGCCGTTCATGGCCGGCTCCATCGTCGGCCGCGGCGTTCGCTTTTTTCTGGTGGCCGGGCTGGTACGCTCTCTCGGGCCGGTTTTCGAGCAGCGCCTGCTCAAATATATCGATTGGATCGGATGGGCTATCGTCGCCGTCATCGTTGTCGTAATCGCCGTACTGCAGCTGCGATGAAGCGCCTGGCACTGGTGCTGCTGGTCGCGGTCGCGCTCGCCGGCTGCTCTTTGCGCACGGCGATGCGCCCGGATACGTATACCGTACGCCGTGGCGATACCCTCTCGAAGATCGCGGCCACTTACGGCATGGACTGGCGCGACCTCGCGCGCTGGAACAACCTGCGTTCGCCTTACATAATCGAAGTAGGCCAGCAGCTGTCGCTCGACCCGTATCCGCCGCTGGATTATTCACGTGCGAACCGGCCCACGCGCGGCCCGCAGGCAGCCGCACCGCCGGCGCCGAGACAGCCCCGGGTCGCGCGCGCGCCGCAGGACTCCCGTGCCGCCCAGGAGGCAGCCATCCAGGCTTCGACACCGCAACTCACGCGTACGATCGAGCCGTCCGGTTCGCCCGCCCGCGGTACGACACCGAGCGCGCCGCCTAGTCCCGCGCCCGCGCCGGCCGAAACGGTCGCCGAGGAAGCCAACGTGGCCGCCGAGGCCGAAATCAATGAGGCAAGCCGTGAATCCGCCGCCCAGCCCACGCGTACCGGCGGGCCGACCGAGGACGGCTGGCAATGGCCGGCCAGCGGGTCGATCATCCGCGGCTATGCGGCCCAGCGTACGCGCCAGGGCATCGATATCGGCGGTCGCGAGGGCTCGCCGGTATACGCGGCGTCCAGCGGTCGGGTTGTCTATAACGGGACCGGCCTGAAGGGCTACGGCAAGCTCATCATCATCAAACACGACGAAGAGTATCTGTCGGCCTACGGTTTCACCCGCAATACGCGGGTATCCCAGGGCCAGGACGTAGCCGCGGGCATGCATATCGCCGACATGGGCCTGGGGCCGCAGAATCGGCCGATGCTGCATTTCGAAATCCGCCGCGATGGCCGCCCGATCGACCCCGCAAGCGTGTTGCCGAACGCCGACTAGCGCGGCGAGCGGCAGCGCCCGATGCACCTGGCTCGTAGCGTGTGTCGAACCGCGGGTGCGGCAATACGTCTGCGAATGGTGGTACACGCCGCCGCGACGGCGGGCCGATCGGTAGTCGCCTTACCGCGATTCTGGCAAACTGCCGCGTCTTGTCTTGTTCCTCTGTATGAGTCACCGAGTCCGACACGGCTCCCGAACCCGATCGATCATGTCAAATCCGTCGCCCAAATCTGAATTCGCGCGAATCAAGCGCTTGCCGCCGTATGTGTTCGGCATCATCGGCGAACTCAAGCAGGCGGCACGAGCGCGGGGTGAGGACATCATCGACTTCGGCATGGGCAATCCCGATCAGCCCACGCCGGAGCACATCGTCAAAAAGCTCACGGACGCGGCCCAGCGACCTGACACGCATCGCTATTCCGTCTCCAAGGGCGTGCCGCGCCTGCGGCTGGCCATCTGCGACTGGTACAAGCGCAAGTTCGACGTCGATCTGGACCCGGCCAGCGAAGCGATCGTAACCATGGGCTCGAAAGAGGGGCTGGCGCATCTCATGCTCGCCATTCTCGAGCATGGCGATCAGGTGCTGGTGCCCAATCCGGCCTATCCGATCCATCCTTACGGCGCGGTGATCGCGGGTGCTGACGTGCGCCACGTACGCATGATGCCCGACTCCGATTTCTTCGCCGAACTCGAGCGCGCGATCAAGGAGTCCTGGCCACGGCCGAAGATGATGCTGCTCAATTTTCCGGCCAATCCGACCACTCAGTGCGTGGAACTCGAGTTCTTCGAGCGCTGCGTGGAGATGGCGCGCGAATACGATCTGTGGATCGTGCAGGATCTGGCGTACGCCGATCTGTGCTTCGACGGCTACGAAGCGCCGTCGATTCTGCAGGTGCCGGGGGCCAAGGACGTGGCCGTGGAGTGCTATACGCTCTCCAAGAGCTACAACATGCCGGGCTGGCGCGTGGGCTTCATGTGCGGCAACCCGACCCTGATCGCCGCACTGGCACGCATGAAGTCGTATCTCGACTACGGCATGTTCACGCCGGTGCAGGTAGCCGCGATCGCCGCGCTCAACGGCCCGCAGGATTGCGTGACCGAAATCCGCGACATGTACCAGAAGCGCCGCGACGTGCTCTGCGACGGCCTCAACGATATTGGCTGGCAGGTCGATCGGCCCAAGGCGACGATGTTCGTCTGGGCGCCGATCCCCGAGCCGTATCTGGAAATGGGGTCGCTGGAGTTCACCAAGAAGCTGCTGGCCGATGCCGAGGTTGCAGTCTCGCCGGGCATCGGCTTTGGCGAATACGGCGATACGCATGTGCGCTTCGGCCTGATCGAAAACGAACAGCGCACGCGTCAGGCGCTGCGCAACATCAAGCGCATGTTCAAGCGCGACGGGCTGATCGACAGCCTGTAGCCGCGCTGCGCGCGAATACAACCAGGAGACGACAGTGCAACCGGTCAACGTGGGACTACTCGGGCTTGGCACCGTGGGTGCGGGCGCGGTCAATTTGCTCGAACGCAACGGCGTGGAAATTACCCGTCGTGCCGGGCGCGAGATTCGCGTGGTGCGTGCCGCGGTACGCAACCCCGACAAGCCGCGCGAGTGCGCGACCACTGGCATCGAGATCGGCACCGACTGCAACGCGGTGGTCACCGATCCGAATATCGACGTGGTCATCGAGCTGATCGGCGGCGACACCGAGGCTTACGATCTGGTCATGGCCGCCATCGCCAACGGCAAGCATGTGGTCACCGCCAACAAGCATCTGATCGCGCTGCACGGCAACGAGATCTTCGCCGCGGCCGACGAGGCCGGCGTGGTGGTATCGTTCGAGGCCGCAGTGGCCGGCGGTATTCCCATCATCAAGGCCATGCGCGAAAGCCTGGCGGCCAACCATATCGAATGGGTGGCCGGCATCATCAACGGCACCGGCAACTTCATTCTCAGCCAGATGATCTTCGAAGATCAGAGCTTCGAGGATGCGCTGGCCGACGCCCAGCGCCTGGGTTTTGCCGAGGCTGATCCCACCTTCGACGTGGAAGGCATCGACGCTGCCCACAAGCTGGCCATCATCGGCGCCATCGCGTTCGGCATCCCGCTGTCGTTCGACAAGATCTATACCCAGGGCATTCGCGATATCGACAGCATGGATATCGAGTATTGCGCGGAGCTGGGCTACCGTATCAAGCACCTCGGCATTGCACGGCGCGCGGAGAAGGGCGTGGAGCTGCGCGTGCACCCCACGCTGGTGTCGCAGAAGGCGTTGCTGGCCAACGTCGAAGGCGAAAAGAACGCGATCATGGTCTATGGCGACTCCGTGGGCCCGACCGTGTACTACGGCGCGGGCGCCGGCGCCGGGCCGACCGCGTCGTCGGTGGTCGCCGACCTGATCGACACCGTTCGTATCATGAGCATCGACCCGAAAGGGCGGGTGCCGCATCTGGCCTTCCAGCCCGACCAGCTCACCGAAGAGCCGATCGTGGGCAGCGATGATTTCGTCTGCGGGCATTATTTCCGGGTTCAGGTCGCCGACCAGATCGGCGTCATGGCCGAAATCACCCGTGCGCTGGCCGATCAGCAGATCGGCATCGAAGCGATCCTGCAGAAGGATCCGCCCACCGAGGAAGACGACGCCCACGTGATGATCGTCACCAAGGCAGCGCGCGAAAGCAATCTGTTGAAGGTGCTGGACCATATCCGGTCGTTGCCGTATGTGCGCGAGGGCATCGTGCACATGCGCGTGGCCCAGTTCGAAGATTAACGGGCCGAGCCAGCACATGAGATATATCAGCACCCGGGGCAAGGCGCCTGCGCTGAGTTTCGAAGAGGTCGTGCTCACCGGCCTCGCGAGCGACGGCGGCCTGTATGTGCCCGAGCATATGCCCAGCTTCTCGCACGACGAGCTGGCGGCCATGGCCGGGCTGCCGTACAGCGAAATCGCCTTTCGGGTGATGAAGCCGTTTGTCGGCGGCGAAGTCGACGACGAGACTTTTCGTCGCCTGATCGACGAAACCTATGCCACCTTCAAGCACGACGCGGTCGTGCCGCTCAAGCAGCTGTCGCACAACCACTATCTGCTCGAGCTGTTTCATGGCCCGACGCTCGCTTTCAAGGATGTGGCCCTGCAGCTGCTGGGCCGGCTGCTCGATCACTTCCTGGCCAAGCGCGACCAGAAAGGCGTGATCATGGGGGCGACCTCGGGCGATACCGGCTCGGCCGCGATCGAGGGCTGTCGCCACTGCGACAATCTGGACATATTCATTCTGCATCCGCACGAGCGCGTGTCCGCGGTACAGCGGCGGCAGATGACCACGGTGCTGGCCGACAACGTCCACAACATCGCCATCGAAGGCAACTTCGACGATGCCCAGGCCATGGTCAAGGCAAGCTTCGCTGATCAGGGCTTTTTGCAGGGCACCCAGCTGATCGCGGTCAATTCCATCAACTGGGCCCGGATCATGGCCCAGATCGTGTACTACGTGGCGTCGGCGGTGGCTGTAGGCGCGCCGCATCGCGAAGTCAGCTTCTGTGTGCCTTCGGCCAACTTCGGCAACCTGTTTGCCGGTTACATGGCCAAACGCATGGGCCTGCCGGTCAAGCAGTTCGTGATCGCGACCAACGCCAACGACATTCTGCATCGCACCCTCACCGACAACGACTTCTCCAAGACCGAGCTCAAGCCCACGCTGGCGCCGTCCATGGATATCGTCGTGTCTTCGAACTTCGAACGGCTGCTGTTCGAGGCCTATGGTCGTGACGGACAGGCGGTGGCCGATCTGATGGCCCGTTTTGCCGATTCCCCGACGTCGCTGCACGAGGCGCCGCTGGCCGAACTGCGCAAGCTGTTCGCCAGCCATAGCGTGGACGACGACACCATCCTGGAAGTCATTCGTGAGGCCTTCGAGCATACCGGCGAGCTGCTGGACCCGCATACCGCCACCGGCTATCGCGCGGCCCAGCGTGCCCGCGCCGACGAAACCACGCCCATGATCACCCTGGCCACCGCGCATCCTGCGAAGTTCGAGGAGGCCGTGGTCAAGGCCGGTTTCAAGGGCGCGCCGCTGCCGGACAATATGCACGACCTGATGACGCGCGAAGAGCGTTACGACGTGCTGCCGGCCGAGCTGAAGGCAGTACAGCGCTACGTGGCCGAACATCGGCACTAGCCAGCGGCGGCAGCGCAGTGCGCTGCATGTCGTGTGGGTGCGCGGCCGTGCTTGAAAAAATCATGAATCGCGACGAACCTTCATCGGCGAGTATCGTCGAGCGCCAGGCCGACATCACTCCAGCACTGGCCGGCGTTGGCCCGCCGCTGTTGCAGCGCCTGTACGCAGGCCGCGGCGTACGCACGGCGGACGAACTCGACTACGGCCTGAAAGGCCTGCCGCATTTTTCCGGCCTGCGCGGTATCGATACGGCGAGCGAACTGGTCGACGTGACCATGCAGGGCGGCCATCGCATTGTGGTGGTGGGCGATTTCGATGCCGATGGGGCCACCAGCACGGCGCTGGTCTGCGACGCCCTCGAAGCGATGGGCGCTTCACGCGTATCCTATTTTCTGCCGCATCGCGCGCGCCACGGCTACGGGCTGTCGCCCGCGGTCGTGGAAGCCATCGGCGCAGGCGCGCCGGGCGATCTGATCATCACCGTCGATAACGGCATTGCCAGCATCGCCGGGGTGGCGGCGGCCCAGCGGGCCGGCTGGCGGGTACTCGTCTGCGATCATCATCTGCCGGGCGATACCTTGCCCGACGCCGAGGCGATCGTGAATCCCAATCAGCCGGGCTGCGAATTCGTCGGCAAGGCACTTGCTGGCGTCGGCGTGGCGTTTTACCTGATGGCCGCGGTACGTGCGCGCGTGGCGCGCAGCGAACCGCAGCGCCCATTGCCGCGGCTGAGCGATTATCTGGATCTGGTGGCGATCGGCACCGTCGCCGACGTTGTACGCCTGGATCATCTCAACCGCATGCTGGTCAGCCAGGGGCTGCGGCGGATTCGTCGTGGCCTGGCCCGACCCGGCATCGCGGCGCTGATCGAGGTCGCCGGGCGTGATGCCGCCCGCCTGAATGCGGCCGATATCGGCTTCGCGGTCGGCCCGCGCCTGAACGCAGCGGGCCGGCTCGAAGACATGTCGATCGGGGTCGCCTGTCTGCGGGCGAGGGACGCCGCCAGCGCACGTGCGACCGCCAGTGAACTGGCGGCCATCAATCGCCAGCGCCAGAGCGTACAGCGGCGTATGCAGGGCGAGGCCGACGCCGCCCTGGAAGCGCTCGAGCGCAGTCCGGCAGAGCGTGCGGCGCTGGTGGTGCACAGCGACGATTGGCATGAAGGCATCGTCGGATTGATCGCATCCAGGCTGCGCGAGCGCCACGGCCGGCCGGTGGTCGCATTTGCGCCGGGTGCGAACGGCCGTCTCAAGGGCTCGGCGCGCTCGATTACCGGGCTGCATATTCGCGATGCGTTGGCCGCCGTCGATGCCCGCCATCCGGGTCTGATCGATCAGTTTGGCGGCCATGCCCAGGCCGCGGGGCTGGTGCTTTCGCCGGACGCGGTGGACGCCTTCGAGCAGGCGCTCGAAGCGACCGTCGCACAGCGGCTGACGCCGGACATGCTCAGCCCCGATATCGTCACCGATGGTTCGCTGGCCGCAGCAGAACTCGATCTGGAAACCGCGAAGCTGCTGGAGGCGAGTGGGCCCTGGGGCAACGGTTTCGAGGAACCGCTCTTTCATGGGCTGTTCGAAGTCGTATCGCAGCGCATTGTCGGCGAACGCCATCTCAAGCTCGAAGTGCGGCATCTACACGCCGACCACAGCATCGAAGCGATGGTCTTCAACCAGGCTGATCTACTGGAAACGGGGGCGATCTATCGACTGGTGTACCGGCTGGCGGTCAACGTCTTCCGCGAGCGCATGAGCGCGAATCTGATCGTCAACGCAATTCGTGCGGATTGACCGGCGCCACGCGCTAGCCGCCGGCCTAGAGACGCGCCAGCAGCTGCAGTTGGAAAACGAACATGAGCGCGGGCACGCCGATGAGGATGGCGAGCCAGATGAGTATCTGGTCCGAAAAGCGATCAAGAAGCCAGAAGTAGGCCGCAGCCAAGACGAAGGCGACCACACTCCGGATCAGGGCTGCGATCAGCCCGGCATCCTGTAGAGCGATGCCGGTAAAGAAGGCGAAAAGGGCCCACAGCCCGGCGAACAAGAAAGGTCGCCCGAACTGGCTCGCTGTCCAGCCGAGAAAGATCAGTACGAGTACGCCCATGACCTGTTGCCCCCGGTAAGCTCGGCCAGATGCCGGCGCCTGGCGCCAGCGGCCGCTCTCAGTCGAAACGATCGTCGCAGACCTGGACCATACCGTCTTCTATGCGCACCGGAAAGGGGTGAACATCCTCGTAGGCGGGCGGTGTGAGCGCCTTGCCGTTCTTGATACAGAAACGGGCACCGTGGCGCGGGCAGATGATTTCATAGCCCTCGACCTCGCCGCTGGCGAGCTCGCCGCCGTCGTGGGTACACATGTCCTCGATGGCGTAATAGCTGCCTTCGCGATAAAACACGGCCACCATCACGTCGTCCACGTCGACGACACGACACTGGCCTTCCTTGAGTTCGCCGTCCTTGGCGACATTCACCCAATCGGTCATGGTTCGCTCTCGTTACTGCTTGTTCGGTCGGTCGTATGTATCAGCCGAAGATACGCTGCACGCTCTCCAGACCCTTGATCAGGGCATCGACGTCGTCGTCGTTATTGTAGCCGGCGAACGATGCCCGGGCTGTGGCCGGCACGCCGAAGCGGGTCATCAAGGGCATGGCGCAGTGATGCCCGGTCCGAATGGCCACGCCCGATTCGTCGAGCAGGGTGCCGATATCGTGGGCATGCACGCCCTCCATCACGAAGGAGATGGTGGCGGCCTTGCCGGGGGCGTTGCCGATGATGCGCAGCCCGTCGATGGCCTGCATGCCGGCGGTGGCGCGTTCCAGCAGGCCGTGTTCGTAGGCGGCCACGGCATCGAGATCCACGTCTTCGAGATATTCGATGGAGGCGCCGAGCGCGGCAGCACCGGCGATATTGGGGGTGCCGGCTTCGAACTTGTAGGGCAACTCGTTCCAGGTCGTACCCTCGAACGACACGGTTTCGATCATGTCGCCGCCGCCCTGGTAGGGCGGCATGGCATCGAGCAGAGCCTCGCGGCCGTAGAGCACGCCGATACCGGTCGGGCCGAACAGCTTATGGCCGGAAAACACGTAGAAATCCGTGCCAATCGCCTGCACGTCGACGGGCATATGGGCGACGGCCTGGGCACCGTCAATGAGGGTGACGGCGTCGACCGCGTGGGCGGCCTCAACCATGTCGGCCACCGGCAGCACCGTGCCCAGCGCGTTGGATACATGTGCGAACGCGGCGATCGCGGTACGCTCGGACAGCTTGTTCTTGAAGGCCTCGAGCGTGATGCTGCCGTCGTCCTCGACCGGGACCACCACGATTTTCGCACCGGTTTGTTCGGCGACCATCTGCCAAGGCACGATGTTCGAATGGTGCTCGAGCTCGGTGAGCAGGATTTCGTCGCTGGCCTTCAGGCGCGGCCGGGCAAAGCACTGGGCGACCAGGTTGATGCCGTCGGTCGTGCCCCGCGTATACACCAGCTCCGAACGGGCGCTGGCGTTAATGAAGCGCATGAGCCGATCACGGGCGCCTTCGTACTGGCGCGTGGCCCGCTGGGACAGGGCATGGATGGCGCGATGCACGTTCGCGTTGGCGTGGCGATAGTAGTCGTCGCTCGCCTTGATCACGGCCATCGGTTTCTGCGTGGTCGCCGCGTTGTCCAGATACGACAGCCGCATGCCGCCGTCGAGCGCTTCCGAAAGAATCGGAAAATCGGCGCGAAAACGGGCGGCATCGAATGTGCTATGTCCGGCAGCGTTTGCAATGGCCATGAGTCCTCCGGGTTGACCCGATGTATTCAGGCGAGGTCGGCGTAGCCCTGTCCGCCGGGTAGCTTGGACAGCAGCGCGGCTTCCACGAACCGCTCGACCGGCGCGATGCCGACTTTCTGTACCAGCGCGTTGGCGAAGCTGTAGGTCAGGATCGCCCGGGCGCCGTCATCGGCCACGCCGCGGCTCTTGAGATAGAACACGGCGTCCTCGTCGAGCTGACCCACGGTGGAGCCGTGCGCGGCCACCACGTCGTCGGCATAGATTTCCAGCTCGGGCTTGGCATCCACCTCGGCCTTGTTGGACAACAGCAGGGCATCGCAGCTCAGATCCGAATCGGTCTTCTGGGCATCCTTGCGAATCAGGATCTTGCCGTTGAACACGCCACGTCCGTGGTCGGCCAGCACGCCCTTGTAGATTTCGCGCGACACGCTGTGTTCGGTGTCGTGATCCACGCAGGTGTGGTTGTCCATATGCTGACGCCCGGTCGGCACGTAAACACCGTAGAAATGCACTTCCGCGTTCGGGTCCACCAGATGCGTGTGGGTATCGGTACGCGCCAGGCGACCGCCCAGGTCGAAGCCATGGTTGAACACGCGGCTGTCGCGCGTCTGGTGGGCGAAGAAGCTGGCCGTGTGATAACCGCGGTCGGATTCCTGCTGTACGCGACAGCGGGTGAGCTGGGCGTTCTGGCCCATCTCGGCCTCGGTCACCACGTTGGTGAAGTAGGCTTTTTCACCCAGGCCCACGTAATGTTCGATGACCGTGGCCTGGCTGCCGCGCTCCATCACATAGCGATGACGCACCTGCGACATGCGGTCTTCGTGGCCGCCGCTGGAGAGCGTGATCACGTGGATCGGCTTGTCTGCGGCTGCATTGGCCGCGACGTGTACATAGGCGCCATCGGTAGCGAACGCGGCGTTCATGTCGGACAGGCTGCCCGGCTGCGCGTCGATCGCGGACGATTTCACGCGGGCGTCGTCGTTGTCGTTGAGATACTGCGCAAACGACTGCACCTGCACGCCCTGCGGCAGGCCGTCGAGCGACGACAGCCGCGGGTTGAAGTGGCCGTCCACGATCACGATGCGATAAGCGTCCAGATCGGCCGGCAGGAAGGCGGCGAGGGCGTCCTGGGATACGTCGCCGGCCTCGGAGCTGGCTTCGAAACGGCGTTTTTCCACCGGGCGCAGACTGGTGTACTTCCAGTCTTCCTGGCGCGTATCCGGAAAGCCGGCATCGGCGAAGGCCTTGAGCGCGTCCTTGCGGGCCCGCTGGTTCGCGTCGCTGCCCGGCAGATCACGCTCGAGACGGGCGTACTCGGCCAGATAATGGTCGATAAGCGGCGCGATATTGCTCATGACGAGGCGGTCTCGCTATCGGTTTCCAGGTTCACGTAGCCTTGCTCTTCGAGCGTGTCGGCCAGTTCCGGCCCGCCCGAACGCACGATGCGCCCGTTGGCTAGAACGTGCACCCGGTCGGGCACCACGTGCTCGAGCAGGCGCTTGTAATGGGTCACGAGAATGGTGGAATGCTCGGGCGAGCGCAGCCGGTTGATACCGTCGGCGACGATCTTCAACGCGTCGATATCGAGCCCGGAGTCCGTTTCGTCGAGAATGGCCAGGCTCGGCTCGAGCATGAGCATCTGAAAGATCTCGTTGCGCTTCTTCTCGCCGCCCGAGAAATCCTCGTTCACGCCGCGCTTGGCCATATCCATGCTCATGCCGACATGGCCGATCTTTTCGTTGACCAGCTGCATGAACTCCATCGCTTCGATCTCGGGCTCTCCGCGGTACTTGCGGCGCGCGTTCAGGGCCGCGCGCAGCAGGTAAAGATTCGACACACCGGGAATCTCCACCGGGTACTGGAAGCCCAGGAATACGCCTTCGCAGGCGCGCTCGTCGGCTTCGAGGTCGAGCAGGTCCTTACCCTTGTAAGTCACGCTGCCGCCGGTGATCTCGTAGTCCTCGCGGCCGGCGAGAATGCTGGCCAGGGTGGATTTGCCCGAGCCGTTCGGGCCCATGATGGCATGGACTTCGCCGGCGGGAATCTCGAGATCGATGCCGCGCAGGATCGGCTTGCCCTCGACCTCGGCCTGTAGGTTCTTGATGGAAAGCATAGAGTGTTTTTAGCGGTTGAACGTGGCAGGCCCGCGCACATGGCGCGGGCCCGATATTCTTGTGCCGGGCTGTCGGTAACGACTAGCCGACGGCGTTCTCGAGCGTGACGTTGAGCAGCTTCTGGGCCTCGACGGCGAATTCCATCGGCAACTCCTTGAAGACGTCCTTGCAGAAGCCGTTGACGATGAGGTTGACGGCGTCTTCTTCCGACAGGCCTCGCTGCTGGCAATAGAACATCTGGTCTTCGCCAATCTTGGAGGTGGTGGCCTCGTGTTCAAGCTTGGCGGTGGAGTTCTTGGTTTCCACGTACGGGAAGGTGTGTGCCCCGCACTTGTCGCCGATCAGCAGCGAGTCGCACTGCGTGAAGTTACGGGCGTTGTCGGCGCTCGGCAGGATCTTGACCAGTCCCCGATAGGACTGCTCGCCGCGCGCGGCAGAAATACCCTTGGCGATGATCGTTGACTTGGTGTTCTTGCCCACGTGGATCATCTTGGTGCCGGTATCGGCCTGCTGCATGCCGCGGGTCACCGCCACCGAGTAGAACTCGCCCACCGAGTTGTCGCCGGTGAGCACGCAGCTCGGATACTTCCAGGTAATCGCCGAGCCGGTTTCTACCTGGGTCCAGGAAATCTTGGAGCGCTCGCCGCGACATTCGCCACGCTTGGTCACGAAGTTGTAGATGCCGCCCTTGCCGTTCTCGTCGCCCGGGTACCAGTTCTGTACCGTCGAGTACTTGATCTCGGCATCGTCTTCGGCAACGAGCTCGACCACGGCTGCGTGCAGCTGGTTTTCGTCACGCTGCGGGGCGGTGCAGCCTTCCAGGTAGCTCACATGGCTGCCTTTCTCGGCGATGATGAGCGTGCGCTCGAACTGGCCGGTGTTCTCCGCGTTGATACGGAAGTAGGTCGACAACTCCATCGGGCAGCGCACGCCTTCGGGGATGTAGACGAACGAGCCGTCGGTAAACACCGCCGCGTTCAGGCCGGCGAAGAAGTTATCACCGCGCGGCACCACCGTGCCCAGATGTTTCTTGACCAGCTCGGGATGTTCGCGGATGGCTTCCGAGATGGAGCAGAAGATCACGCCGGCCTCGGCGAGCTTGTCCTTGAAGGTGGTCGCCACCGACACGCTGTCGAAGACCGCGTCGACCGCGACGTTGCTTCTCTTGGTCGGATACTGCGCGCCTTCCACGCCGGCCAGCATTTCCTGCTCGTGCAGCGGAATGCCCAGCTTTTCGTAGGTCTCGAGCAGCTTGGGGTCGACCTCGTCCAGGCTCTTGGGCTTGTCCTTGGCGCTCTTGGGTGCGGAGTAGTAGGAAATCTTCTGGTAGTCGATTTCCGGATAGTGCAGGTGCGGCCACGTGGGGGCACGCATCTGTTTCCACTGCCGAAAGGCTTCGAGGCGCCATTCCAGCATCCATTCCGGCTCGTCCTTCTTGGCCGAGATGAAGCGAATCACGTCTTCGTTGAGGCCCGGAGCGACGGTATCGGACTCCAGGTCGGTAACGAAGCCGGCTTCGTACTCGCGCTCGGCGACCAGTGTTTCGACGTCTTCCTGATGTGCGGCCATAGCGATTGGATCGTTCGAAATTACGCGTTTAATGACGCAAGTATAACGTGAATCGGCGGTCGCCCGGCGGCATCCATACCGATACCGATGATAGTGGGGGTCTATTGAAAGTCTTCAAGACATTGGCAGCGCCAACATATTGCGGACGACCGGATTTATCGATTTAATGGTCGCTCACCATCTATACAAGGGAGTTCCATATGCGGCCTATGATTCGTCTGGGGGCATTGGCACTGGCGGGCACGGCGCTGGCCGGCTGCTCGCAGATCACGATTACGTCCGACACCATCGTCGACGGCACGGCCCGTATCGCCGATGC
Organism: uncultured Salinisphaera sp.; assembly: GCF_964012375.1. NCBI lineage: Bacteria > Pseudomonadati > Pseudomonadota > Gammaproteobacteria > Salinisphaerales > Salinisphaeraceae > Salinisphaera > uncultured Salinisphaera sp. The sequence continues at coordinate 24,774 of NZ_CAXGSH010000015.1, read as the reverse complement.
CACGACCAACGCAGTGCAGGGCACCAGCAACGTCACTACGAACACCGCCAACGACGTGGATGCGCGCACCCATGCCGCACGGCGCGAATTCGTGGGCTCGCAAATGGCCATGATCAAGCGTGAAGCGGCGCGCGGCCAGGGCGAGAACCTGGAAACGCTGGCGTACATGATGCACGCCGAAGACACCCAGGCCTTCGAGCAGCAGGTGCAGGCTAACTACCAGGCGCTGTTCGCATCCGATGCCGATGCCGACCAGTGGCTGACCCGCCTTTACGACGTCATGGGCACGCCGCCCGATATGGCGCTCGCTTCCGCAGGCTAAGCGCACTGCGCGACACGGCGGCCGGCATGTACGCGTGCCGGCTTTTTTTATGCGCGTGTGGCCTGCAAGGCCATCACGAGCTAGGCTAGCGGGCGATTTAAAACCACTGCCGCGAGGTTGGCGCGATGGCGCGCACGGACAACTGGGACATTGCCACGCCGTTCGTGGCCCGCTTCGAAGTCGATGCGTCGCATATCGACCGGCTCGAGCATATGAATAACGCTGTCTACCTGACCTTCATGGAACAGGCGGCCTGGCAGCACACGGAAGCCCTGGGCATCGGCTGGCAGAGCTATGTCGATCTGGACGCGGCCTGTGTGGTGCATCGCCACGAGCTGGACTACCTCATGCCCGCCCACCTGGGCGACGAACTCGAGGTGGCCACCTGGATTGCCGAAAACGACGGCCGGCTCACCATGTGGCGTGCGTTTCAGTTTCGGCGCGTAGGCGACGGGCGGACGGTATTCCGGGCCCGCACCCATTACGTTACGGTCAAGCTGTCGAACGGGCGCGCCCGCCGCATGCCACAGCTGTTCGTCGACGCCTACCGACCCGCGTCCGACGCCTAGCCATGGCCGCACCGCGTGTGGAAATCCATTTCTGTCCGGGCTGTCGCTGGCAGGCACGCGCGGCCTGGATGGCTCAGGAACTGCTCACCACCTTCGGCGAGGCACTCGGCGAAGTCGCCATCGTGCCGGCCGCCTCGGGCGTGTTCGAAATCCATCTCGACGGCGAGCTGCTGCACTCGCGCAAGCGCGACGGCGGCTTCCCTGAAACCAAGCCCATCAAGCAGATGATCCGTGATCGTATCGATCCGGCGCGCGGACTGGGCCACACCGATCGTTGAGGCGGCCAGACGCGCAGCACGCCGGACCAAAAACGCCAGACCGCTGGCATAGCCGGCGCTGCGCACCCGCGCCGGGCTGTTGATCCGGCATCCGAACAGCCGACTGCGCCAGCTGTTTTCAACGCGATCAAGACAAACGCCGGCAGGTGTCCGTCGCCTAATCCTATGGCTTCACGACGGCTGGACGTGGCGCGCGTGCTTTCGCACAGGCGCGGTTATAAGCCGCAAAATCATCGATTGAATAATCTATTTCTGGACCGGGGGAGTCGCTAGCCGGGCGAACGACCTGTCAGCCACGCAGCCAGACCAGCGCCGCGGGTTCATTCGCTGTGATCTGCACCATCGCCGCTTGTTCAAGTCGGCATGCCATGGCGCGGACTTCATGTTCCTCGACGCCGGCGACGAGCACGCCGGGTTCGTCCGGCCACTGGCCGGTCGGGTCTTGGTTGACGGTGTCCAGCCACGCCGGCGCGCGGCGTTGAGCCCAGTCGCGTAGCAGGCCATCGCGGGCCCGGTTCTCGGCGGGCTTGGCTTTCCGGGCGTTGGGGTTATAGGCGGTGATCAGCCAGGCGCAACGGACGAGCGCGCGTTGCGACAACCACTCGGCCACGGCGGGCGGGCAGGCGGAGCCGATTCGAATCACGTGGCTGTGGCCATCGAGAAAAACGCGATAGTGGGTCGCTTCGAACGCGGCGCTCAGATCGTCGGACATGAAAAAGGCCCGGGTGAAACCACCCGGGCCTTGTACCGCAGAAGCGGTGCGCGTGTCAGCCGGGATTCCCGACTAAGCGACGCGCGATTCCAGACGCTTGTCCTCGTGCTTGTGGTTCACCGGATCCCGCAGGTATTCCTTGGTGAACGCATCGGTGAGGATGGCGTCGTAGCGCAGGTCGTCGTATTCCTTGACCTTGCGGGCTTCGGTATCCGTGAGCACGCCATTGGCTACGGCCGACTTGAGCTGTGCATCCACGGTGAAGCCTTCGGCCTCGCCCTTGGCCACGGCCTTGGCGAACTTGTCGTAGACCGATTCGACCTCCACGAGCTTGTTGAAGGCCCGCTCCATCCGGCCGGTGGCGCTGTTGGCGCTCGTGCCCAGATAGATGTTCGCGGTCATGCGATCGCGGAACGCCGAGGGTTCCAGAATGGCGTTGCCCAGGGCGTTGATGAGCTTGTCGCTCGCGCCCTTGTGGCGACGGCCGGTCGGGAACACCAGCACCCGCATGGCACCGCCCACGAACTTGTTCGGGAAGTTGCGGAAGAAGCCGTCGAAGGACTCTTCGATCTTGTGCAGGCATTCGTCCATCACGTACTGCAGATGGGCGATATCTTCCGGCTCTTCCTTGCCTTCGTCGTAGAAGTACTTGAGCGTGGCCGAACCGAAGTACAGCTCGGAGAGCACGTCACCGAGACGCGCCGAGAGCAGTTCCTTCTTCTTAAGCTCGCCGCCGAGCATGCCCATGGTGATGTCCGAACAGATCGCCAGCGCCGAGGAGAAACGCTCGAGCTTGCGATAGTAGGGCGCAGCCACGCCGTCCACGGGCGCCTTGGCGGTGATCGAACCGGACAGGCCGAAGGTCAGCGTACGCGCGGCACGGTTGACCGAATGGCCGACATGCGACCACAGCAGGTGATCGAACTCGTCCAGATTGTCCTCGCGTGCGGCTTCCATTTCCGGGAAGACGAACGGATGGCAGCGGATCGCGCCCTGGCCGAAGATCATCAGGCTGCGGGTGAGGATATTCGCACCCTCGACCGTGATCGCGATCGGCACCGACTGATAGGAACCGAACAGGTAGTTGCGCGGACCCTGCTGAATCCCACGACCGCCGTGGACGTCCATGGAGTCGTTGACGATCTGACGCATCCACTCGGTCATGTGGTACTTGGCCATGGCCGTGACCACCGACGGGGTGCACTGATCCACACCGCTGGCGGTGAAGATACGTGCGGCTTCCATCTTGTAGTTCAGGCCGCCAATACGGGCGGTGGCTTCCTGCACACCTTCGAACTTGCCGACCGGCACCTTGAACTGGCGACGGATGCGACCGAAGGCGCCGGTCATGCGATAGGCCGTCTTCGAGGCAGCCGAGGACAGCGCCGGCAGCGAAATGCCGCGACCGGCCGACAGGCACTCGACCAGCATGCGCCAGCCACCGCCGGCCTTCTCCTGGCCGCCGATGATGGCATCCAGCGGCACGAACACGTCCTTGCCGAAGATCGGGCCGTTCATGAACGCACCCGGTGCATGGCGGGTACCGATTTCCACGCCCGGCTCGTCGGCCGAGATCAGGGCACAGGTAATGCCGTATTCGGTCTTGTTCTCGTCGCCGAGCAGGCCTTCCGGGTCATACAGCTTGAACGCCAGACCGATAACCGTCGCCACCGGGGCCAGGGTGATCCAGCGCTTGGAGAAGGTGAGCTTCATGCCCAGCACTTCCTTGCCGTTGTACTCGCCCTTGCACACGATGCCGGTATCGGGGAGTGCGCCCGCGTCGGAGCCGACTTCCGGACCGGTCAGGCCGAAGCAGGGGATTTCGCTGCCGTCGGCCAGGCCGGGCAGCCACTTCTGCTGCTGTTCCTTGGTGCCGTAGTGCACGAGCAGTTCGCCCGGGCCGAGCGAGTTCGGCACCATCACGGTCACGGCCGTGGTCAGCGAGCTCGAGGCGATCTTGGCCACGATCGTGGACTGGGCGACTGCCGAGAAACCAAGGCCGCCGTGCTCCTTCGGGATGAGCATCGCGAAGAACTTGTTGTCGCGAATATACTTCCAGCCTTCTTCGGGAATGTCCTTGAGCTCGGACATGATTTCCCACTCGTCCAGCATGTCGCACAGCGTTTCGGTTTCGTTATCCAGAAACGACTGTTCTTCCGCGGTCAGCTGGGTGCGCTTGAAGTCCAGCAGGTACTGCCAGTCGGGCTTGCCGCGAAACATCTCGGCTTCCCACCAGGTGCTGCCGGCTTCCAGCGCTTCGCGCTCGGTGTCCGACATCGGCGGCAGCACCGCCTTGAAGCCCTTGAAGACCGGCTTGGTTACCAGCTTCTTGCGCAGGCTCTTGGTATTGAAGATGGCCAGAATTGGCACGAAGATCACCGCCGCGGCGATAACCCCGGGCCAGCCAATGGCGCCGACCGCGGCCAGGGCCACGAAATAAACAACGACCGCAGCACTCCAGACCGCCAGTGACGCGCCGACATACGCCAGCGTCCAGACGGCCGCGATCGCGACCAGTATCGATATCAAAGCTGTCATAACAACCTCCCGTTTAAAAACCTTGGCTGCCGCTGCGGGCAGGCCATTCCGGCACATCCGGCGCCGGCGTGTTGTTGGCGGCGTCGAGCTCCGAGGGCATCAAGCTCACCATCAGAAACCGCACGTATTCAGCGAACGCGGGCTCGTCGGCGTTCGGCCATTCATCCGGCAGATCCCGGCGGATCTGCAGCGAGCCCAGAAATACCGAGAACGTCATCAGCGCCCAGCGGCGCGCGTTCTCGGCCGACAGGCCCAGTGCTGCGTAGCTGTCGATGATGAAATCGAGCCGGCGTTTGGAGACGCGCTCGACGTAATCACGCACGAATGCCGGCTTGGTCGCGCTGGATAGCGCGCTATAGATACGGCTGGCCTTCTTCGACGTATTCACTTCCGTGATCAACCGCTTCACCCGCGCACGAGGGTCTGTCTCTTGTTGTACGCGGTCGAGCACTTCGTCGGTTTCACGCGCTTCCCAGCGTTGCAGGGCGGCCACCAGCAGGGCTTCCCGATTGGGGAAGTGCCAGTAGAAGCTGCCCTTGGTCACGCCGAGATCGCGCGCGATCGGTTCGACCGCGACGCCTTCGACGCCGCGGCGACCGATCGCGTCGAGCGCGGCTTCGGCCCAATCGTTGGCGGTGAGCATCACCTTCTGCGATTTCGTCATGCGGCGCTGCACCAATAAGACTTGCGTATAACTTCGCGCATATGCGGCGGCGTGTCAATACGCCAGCGTATGGAAAAGAATTTCACCCTGCGGCCGATACAGGAAACAGCCGTACACAAGCGGTGCTTGTCGTCACCGGGGCGCCTGGGCGACGATAGCGCCCCCGCTGGCAGCGGGGGCGTGATGTGGCCGTGGCCTGGCGTAGTGCCGCGACGGCGTTCGCGTTGGGGTCGGGCGCGCCGAATGGCGCGTCATCGACCGATCTGGAGTTCTTGCGGAGCCTGCATGCGTCAACCCACCCGTTCCGATTTCGTTCACTACGTGCCGATCCGCGTGAAGTGGGGCGAAATGGACAGCCTCGGCCACGTGAACAACACCGTGTTCTACCGCTACTCGGAAGACGGCCGGATCGACTATATCCACATGATTTCCGACGGCGGGGATACGCAGACCAGCGACGGGCCGATTCTGGCCGACCTGCGCTGCAGCTTTCGCCAGCAGCTGCGCTTTCCCGCGGATGTGGAGATCGGCACCCGCGTCAAGCGCATCGGCCGCAGCAGCTTCGAGCTGGAACAGTGCCTGTTCTTTGCCGAAACCGAGGATGTGATCGCGGTCTACAACACGGTGGTGGTGTGGTTCGACTTCGGCGCCCAGACCAGCATGCGCGTGCCCGAAACCATTCGGGAGCGCATTCGCGAATACGAAGCCGTGCCGCCGGAGGAATAAGCCGGCGCTGCAACGCCTAGTCGGCGTCGTGCTCGCTTTCTGGGAAGCGATCGCGCATGAGTACGTCGTCGAGCGCGAGCTGGCCGCTGCGCGGATGCGCGCCTTTCAACGTCTTGCCGATGCAGATCATCATGCAGATGCGATGGTCCGGCGGCAGGTTGATCAGATGCCCCACGCGCTTGAAGTCGAAGCCGTCCATGGGGCAGGAGTCGTAGCCCATGGCACGGGCCACCAGCATGGCGGTCTGGGCGGCCATGCCGCAGGAACGCATGCCTTCATCGCGCTGCAGGCATTCGTCGTCGCGATAGAAGTGCTTGATTTCGCGGACCATGCTTTCGGCCACCGCCGTGGGGGCGTTGCGCCAGTAGCGTTCCGGTGACTTGGCCCAGCTTTTCAGGTCCAGGCAGAGCACCAGCAGCAGCGAGCATTCCGTCACTTGTGCCTGATCCCAGGCGGCCTTGCGGATTTCGGCCCGCAAGGCGTCATCTTCGACCGCGACGAAACGCCAGTTCTGGATATTGAACGCCGTGGGCGAGAGCAGCACGTGCTCCATGAGCTGGCGCACCTCGTCTTCGGCCATGCGATGGTCCGGATCGAAATGCCGCACCGAGCGGCGCGTGGCGATGGCTTCGAATACATCCATAAATCAGCCCTGCGAGGTTAGCCCTGCGTGCCGCGAATGGCGCGCGCCTGTTCGGGCGCATTGCCCACGTAGTCGTGCGGACGCATGGCCTTGAGCCGCGCCTTGTCGTCGGCCGGAATATCCAGCGATTCGATGAAGTCGCGCATGGCGGTGGCGTCGATCACCTTGCCCCGGGTGAGTGCCTTGAGCTGTTCGTAGGCGCCGCTGATGCCGCGAATCCGCATCACCGTCTGTACGGCTTCGGCGAGCACGATCCAATTGTCTTCCAGATCGGCGTCGAGACGGGCCGGATTGGCTTCGAGCTTGTTGATGCCCTTGAGCAAGGAGGCGTATGCCACGCCGCCGTGGGCCAGGCCCACGCCCAGATTGCGCAGGACGGTGGAATCGGTCAGGTCGCGCTGCCAGCGCGAAATGGGCAGCTTGGCGGCCAGATGGTCCATGATGGCGTTCGCCAGGCCCAGATTGCCCTCGGCGTTCTCGAAATCGATGGGGTTCACCTTGTGCGGCATGGTCGACGAACCCACCTCGCCCTCGACCGTGGCCTGCTTGAAATAGCCCAGCGAAATATAGCCCCAGATATCCTTGGCGAAATCCAGCAGCACCGTGTTCACGCGCATGAGCGCATGGAAGAACTCGGCGATGAAATCGTGCGGCTCGATCTGCGTGGTCGCCGGGCTGACTTCCAGATTCATGCCCCGAATGAAGCGGGTGGCGATGCCCGGCCAGTCCGCGTTCGGATAGGCCGCAAAGTGGGCGTTGTAGTTGCCGACCGCGCCATTCATCTTGCCGAAGATGGTCACTTCCGCCAGCAGGGCGCGCTGGCGCGTGAGTCGCTGCACGAACACCGCCATCTCCTTGCCCAGCGTGGTGGGCGAGGCGGACTGGCCATGCGTGCGCGAGAGCATGGGCGTATCGGCATGGGCTTCGGCCAGGGCCGAAATCGCCTCGATCACGCGGTCGATGGCCGGCAGCAGATTGTCGTCGCGGGCATCGCGCAGCATCTGCGCATAGGCGAGGTTGTTGATGTCTTCCGAGGTACAGCCGAAGTGGATGAACTCGTTGACGTGCGCGATTTCCTCGACGTTCTTGATCTTGTTGCGCAGGTAGTACTCCACGGCTTTGACGTCGTGGTTGGTGGTGTCCTCGATGGACTTCACCTGCTGGCCTTCATTGATATCGAACTCGTTGACGAGGCTGTCCAGAAATTCGGTCGCCTCGGCCGAGAACGGCTCGATATCGCCGACCTCGGGTTCCGCGGCCAGGGCCTGCAGCCAGCGAACCTCCACGATCAGGCGATACCGGATCAAGCCGTATTCGCTGCAGATCGAGCGCAGGTCCCAGGTTTTATCCGCATAGCGGCCGTCGATCGGTGAAATCGCGGAGAGTGCGGTGAGTTGCATGGCCATGAGCAGGTGTTTCCGTTGTGTAACCGTCGATCGCAGCGGCTGCTTAGCACTGGGCCGGAGCGGGCTGCCAGCGCACAAACGCCGCGGCCGCCGCCGTGCCTTGGCAGGTGGGCCGCCGGGCGATCGGAGGTTGCAATAGTCGGTGATAGAATCGCGGATTCTACCGAATTCATTCGTGGTGCGTGGCCTCGTTCACGCATGAGCGATTTCATCCCGGTCCGGGCCGCGCCCGGCCGCCAAGCCTTGAAAACGAAGGAGCACTCGATGGCCGCAGATAACGATTACCGGATCGAAAAAGACAGCATGGGCGAACTCAAGGTGCCCACCGATGCGCTCTGGGGCGCGCAGTCGCAGCGTGCGGTCGACAATTTTCCGATCTCGGATCTGCGTGCGCCGCGCGCGATGATCAACGCCCTGGGCCTGATCAAGGCGAGTGCGGCCGACGTGAACCGCGACCTGGAGCTGCTCGACGGCGATATCGCCCAGGCCATCATCGACAGCGCCACGGCCGTGGCCGAAGGCCAGTACGACGATCATTTCCCGGTGGATATCTTCCAGACCGGGTCGGGCACCTCGACCAATATGAACACCAACGAGGTGGTCGCCCATCTGGCCACCGAAGCCGCCGGCCAGACCGTGCACCCGAACGACCACGTCAACATGGGCCAGTCGTCCAACGACGTGATCCCGACCGCCATTCATGTGGCGGCCGTCATCGAATGCGAGCGCAAGCTGCTGCCGGCACTCACCCACATGCGCGACACGCTGCGCAAGAAGGGCGAAGAGCTCTCGGAGGTCGTCAAGACCGGGCGCACGCACCTTATGGATGCCATGCCCGTACGCTTCGATCAGGAGCTGGGCGGCTGGGCCGCACAGATCGATTCCGGCATCGCCCGCGTGGAAGCGGCGCTGCCGCGCATGCGCCGGCTGGCCCAGGGCGGCACCGCCGTGGGCACCGGCATTAACGCCCATCCCGAATTCGGCGAGCGTTTCGCCAAGGCCATCGGCAAGGCCAGCGGCTGCCGCTTTGAAACCAGCGGCAACTACTTCGAGAGCCTGTCCTCGCAGGACGCCGCGGTCGAACTGTCCGGCCAGCTCAAGACCATCGCCGTCTCCATGATGAAGATCGCCAACGATCTGCGCTGGATGAACTCCGGCCCGCTCGCCGGTCTGGGCGAAATCCAGCTGGAAGCGCTGCAGCCCGGCTCCAGCATCATGCCCGGCAAGGTCAACCCGGTGATTCCGGAAGCCGCCGCCATGGTCAGCGCCCAGGTCATCGGCAACGACAGCACGATTACCGTCGCCGGCCAGTCCGGCAACTTCCAGCTCAACGTCATGCTGCCGGTGATCGCCTACAACCTGCTGCAGAGCATCGAGCTGCTGGCCAACACCAGCCAGGTCATGGCCGACAAGGCGATTGCCAGCTTCACCGTCAATCAGGCGAACCTGGACGATGCGCTGTCCAAGAACCCGATCCTCGTCACCGCGCTCAACTCGGTGATTGGCTACGACAAGGGCGCGGCCATCGCCAAGCAGGCGTACAAGGAAGGCAAGCCCATCAAGGAACTCACTCTGGAGCAGACCGACCTCAGCGAAGAAGAGATCGACCGCCTGCTCGACCCGGCCGACCTCACCAAGGGCGGCATCAAGAAATAGGGCGGTTCACGCACGCTATTGGAAGGCCCGCTTCGGCGGGCCTTTTTTATGCGCGCAATAGTTGCCGTGGGGCGAAATCGACCGCCATTCGAACCAAATATCCCACTTTATACGGATGGAACCCGCGCAATTCGGGCTTCACCCTTCGCACTCGCCGAGTAAACCGCAGCCTGCGGCATTGCCAGCCCCGGCCAGCCCCGCGCCCTTGCGCGCCGCGCCCGTGCCGGCTTCCAACGAACACCCATACCGCAGCGGCCGTGGCGCCGCGCGTGCAAGAGGAATAGAACATGTACAACGAACGTATGCTCGTCGGCGACCTGTCGCCGCCGCCCACCAGCGGCGATATGGACGACTGGCCCGACCAAGCGCCCTTCGTCCTTGAGAATCACGAACCCCGTGGCGCACTCGTGCTGCTGGTCGCCCTACGGCGGCTGCCATCGCTCGGCGTCTTCATGGCCGGCTTCGCCTATAGCGTGATCTGCGTAATGGCGGGCCTGAGCCATGCCAACGCCGGCGTCGATGTCTGGGTACTCATGCCCGGCATCGTGCTGGCCCTGTTATCCGTTGTGAACCTGGTCAGCAAACGCCTGGTGCAGTATCTCGACTGCTGCCCGGCAACGCCGGAGCGCGTCAGCGCGCTCAAAGCCCGTGCCGCCCGACACGACGTTGCCGGGCCCATGACCGACGCGCAGGCACGCACCAGCGACTGCTGGCGCGTCGGCCACGTACGCCAGGCGCATGCCGTGCTCGATCGGATGAACGTCGTGGCGCGTCATGGCGTCGCCAGCTGATGTGCGCGTGCACATTCCATGCCGACGCGCGCCTCGCGCGGTGTCCGGCTAGGCGTCTAGAGGGCTGACTACGCCGTGTCCGCCGCGCTTGAGCACGTGGGTATAAAGCATGGTCGTCTGCACGTTCTTATGCCCGAGTAGTTCCTGGACCGTACGAATATCGCTGCCGCGTTCCAGCAGATGGGTTGCGAATGAATGTCGCAACGTATGGCAACTCGCCTTCTTGTTGATGCCCGCCCGGCGGACCGCACGCTTCACCGACTGTTGCAGGCCTTTTTCATTCACGTGATGCCGCCGCGTTGCTCCCGAACGCGGGTCTGTAGACAACCGCGAAGACGGAAATACGTACTGCCCGGCCAGCTCGTGCTCTGCGTTGGCATACTTCGTTGCCAACGCGTTGGGTAGATACACCGCGCCATAACCGGCCTTGAGGTCGTCCCGATGCAGGCAGGCCACATAATCCAGCTGCGCCTTCAACTCGGCGGTCACCGACGCGGGCAGGGGTGTCACCCGATCCTTGGCGCCCTTACCGTCGCGCACCACGATCTGCTGGTAATCGAAGTCCACGTCCTTCACGCGGAGACGAATAACCTCCATCAACCGCAGGCCCGAGCCGTAGAGCAGCGACGCCATCAGCTTGTAGGTGCCCTCGAGCTGGGCGAGCAGCCGGCCCACTTCCTGGGGGCTTAATACCTCGGGGATACGCTCGGGGCGTTTTGCACGCACGACATCGTCCATCCACGGCAGGTCGATTTCGAGCACTTGCCGGTAGAGATACAGAATCGCATTCAGCGCCTGATTCTGCGTTGAGGCAGCCACGTGACGATCAACCGCCAGATGGGTGAGATAAGCTTCGATTTCCGGCTTCCCCATATCCTTTGGATGGCGCTTGTCGTGGAACAGAATGAAGCGCTTGATCCAGGCAAGGTAAGTTCTCTCGGTCCGCAGGCTGTAATGGCCCAGACGTAGTCGATCGCTAACCTGATCCATCAGCTTATGGGGACGCTTTGCTGAATCCGTCATTGCTTCACACCCTATGGGGTATAGCGTCCTAGAATAACAGCAAACAAGACCGATACATGAGACGTTCGTATTGCTATACGAATTTTGGGTAGCGTGCTATACCTAGCAGCAGTCGTATACTTGGCGTTGGGTGGTATTCATATGAAGCTAGTAGCCCTTATATTGTCGACAGCGTTAATTAGCGGATGTGGGGCGCGCAACGATCTACGGCAGCCGTATTCAATAACTCCGGCATCGGTAGCGGCTAAGCCGCTTGATGATGTGACGTCATTTCCGGCGCGCTTATTGCCTGCATTGCTAACCGCTCGAGAGTACTTGGCCAAGAATGGTGACGACCCGGCTGACTTCTACGTTGGCGAAATTTCTGAAGATTCAGGAGAGGTTGAGTTGCCGTTGTGGCACGTTACTGCGTTTGAACGGGAGCAGGCAGCAGTAGGGAACCCCGGCGGAAAGAGTAGAACGCTTCGGTACGATCCGGAGTCAAGAAAGATAACCAGTGAGCTGTACTGGCAGTGAAGCTGGTGTCACCCAACAGGTCGCTGCAGTCGACCGCCCAAAGCGCTGCCGCGCTTCGGCCGGCAACTGAGCTTCGGCGTTAAAGGTCTTGGCTTCGGCGCGCATTGGTTGGGTGTTTGGCCGCTGCCTCAGCGGTCGCCTGCAGGCAAAAACAGCCCTCGGTCTTTCAACGGTTATGCCGGCCAATTTGGCGTTCAGGTCTCGGGGCAATCCGGCGCAGGCTTTTATTCAGTGTTCTGGTTCCTGGCGCCACGGGTCCAGTTGGTACACAGTATCGGGAGTAGGCATTCGGAATTGATTGCCCGGTCGGGGCCCGGGGGTAACCGGCCCTTAACCAGTCAATGTTGTCGGACAGTTTTTCCGCAGCTTCGCCGCTCCAAAACTGCCGCAAATTTCAGCGTTAGGCCGCTCGTCATACCATGGCAAAAACTCGAACTCCCATAGGAAAGCCCTTGGAGCGCAAGCTTCTGTATGAAGCCGCGAGAACATGTTGCGTATGTCGTGTCCCCCGCAAGCCTGTGGAGATTCACCACATAGACCAAGATCCATCGAACAACATTGAATCGAACTTGGTGGTTATTTGCCGCAATTGCCATGATGAGGCTCATACCAAGCACACAATGTCGAAAAACCTGTCGGTCGATCACCTGAAACATGCAAAAGAAAAATGGTTGGGTGAAGTCGCAGAGCGGGCTTCCTTCGCCATGTTGCCGGGATCAAATTTGGCACAGGCTATGTGGACCTATGTGAACCACGAAAAGCTGCCCAGACTTCTGAAGCAAAAGGGCGTTAACTTTGAAGATTGGCTTTATAAGTATTTGCGCAGTATTGAAGCCATCGACCCTGACGGCGTTCCAATCTTTCAGGAGCCTATGCCGAAGTCCGGAAGGCTTGTCACAATCTATGACCGATTCGAATGGGACACTTCTCAGCGCCTACACCATATGTACATGGGCGCCGTTGACCAACTCATACTAGAAACTAATCCAGTCGAGCTTGGAGCAATATGGACTAAGCCCGAAATTCGAGATTTGGTGAAGCCGGGTACGTTTTGCTATGCCATTCGAGGGTTTCGTTTCAGGGTCGGTGAAACAATCAACAGAGAAGAGTCACGGCTTGTGTACGCAAGAGCCAAAGGAATTGAAATCAGGCTTCATGCAAATACACGACACATGTATGGGTCGTCGGCGCTGTACACCAACTTCTGCGGCAGCAACTTTTCCGCCGTGTTCATGGTCGCGAAAGATGTTGCGACCGAAGGCAATTTGCTAGTAGTAAACGCTACGCCATTGGCTATGGGGGCAGGGTTTGTGCCAAGTGAATATCACTCGCCTTATCAACTCAAGTATGGTTGGGCCGCGGCCTAACAAATCGCTGCAGCCGACCGCCCAAAACGCTGGCGCGTTTTGGGTTCGCTCCGCAGCCTTCGGCTGCTCCGGCGGCGGCTGAGCTTCGGTGTTAGGTAACGAGATCGCCATGTCGAAAGAACATCAACCGGTTGAAGTATACCGCGCTGCAGCGGACGCTCTTTACATTGTCAGCGGAATGGTTCTTATCGCTTTCGCGCGACATGAATGCGATACGAAAAACATCATCATTAGAAACTTCGTTGCTCGATCCGCTAGAACCCTCAAAAGCGTTTTTTTGCTATGGGATAATCAGGATTATCAAAATGCGTGGGCTATACATCGAGTCCTTATAGATAGGATGTTTCATCTACATAGCCTCGGAGAAAAAAATGAGTTTGAAGTTTTTGATGACTGGTCGTTTTATGAGCAGTACAAAGCGCAAAACCGGGTGAAAAGTGACGAGCTATTCAAAAATCAAGCCGTGGGCTGGGTATACAACCTGTCCGAGAAACAAAAGGAGCGGATAAGAGCTCTCGAGAAAAATAAGCCGGTTTGGAGGCGACCAAAAGCTGCAGCGGTAGCAAACGACATGGGGATGCAGTTTCTATATAAATACGGCTATGACTACGCCTCCACGCATGTTCATCCTATGGCGAACGATGGCCAGCAAGACTTTTTTATCATAACGGGTCTGGAGCCAGCAGCGAGGTTTCCCTCTAATACAACTGTAATATCAAATACGCTACTGACCGCGTCCATGATCCTGCAAGATGCCATGAACTACAGCTCATTCAAGTGGCGGAAGATTGTGTGGGAGTGCATAAGCGAAATAAGGTCGGTTATGGAGATGGGTGGAGCCCCTTACCAAGACTCGCTTTTGAAACTGGCCGAGATGTCTCCCGGGCAAGGTCTTTGTGAGCCAAGTGGCGCCTAACAATCGCAGGCAAAGCGACGGCGCATCCGTTGCTCCTTTGTCACAACGGATACGCCGCGCTTGCTGCGGGCGTTAGGCATTTAACTATGAGTGCTCCCGGAATATTGTATTTTTTGACTAATGAGGCCATGCCCGGCATCGTTAAAATTGGTCACACTACCGGCGATTTGAGCGCGCGGATTTCGCAGCTAAATACTACTGGTACGCCTTCGCCATTCCAGATTGCTGCAACTTTCTATGTCTCGAATTCGGCTCAGTGTGAAAAGGAAGTCCACGCTGAGCTTGCGCCTTACCGGACAAATCCAAAGCGAGAGTTTTTCGCTCACTCTCTCTCAGACTTGCTAACTCAATCTATTCCCGTTATTAGAAGCTACCTTTCACCGTCTTTGGTGTCATCCAAGCTTGAAGACAGCCCACCCGAGTTCGCTCCTGATAGCGACGACATTTATTTCATGCTCTATTTATTACATGACGGTTATGAGCAGAGGCGAGCGTTCTCTAGCGCGGAACTAGCTGAACATCATTCTGGATACGCCCCGTTGGAAGTGGAGCTTAAGCTTATTCAGCTACAAGCATATGGTTTGGTCAAACGCGTGAACCGTGAGCATGAAGGCATAGGCTGTTGGCAATTATTACCCAGAGGTGTGAAGTTTATGTTTGATGGCAATCATTACGCTCAGGATCTTATAGAAGAAGCGAGAGATAATGCCTAACAGGACGCTGCAGTTGACCGCCCAAAGCGCTGGCGCGCTTCGGTCGGCAACTGAGCTTCGGCGTTATGTTCTAAAGAGGGTCGCTTGTGAATAACGCGGAGTTCCGAGAACACCTATGGCTTTCTAGCGTTCCGCTCGTAAGGTTAAGCGATGAGCGGCTACCAACAGGAATTGCATCAGGCTGTTTGGTCGACTGTTTAGGCAAAAGAGTTCTTCTAACCGTTTCTCACGCAACGGGCGATCAGGGGAATTGGGCAATTCAGCTCAAATACGTTCCCGGCAAAGGCACTAAGACGTATCAACTTGGGGCAATGCAATTTTTAGCGAAAGGAACGCTTTCGCGCCTTGGACTAGAAGACATCGATTTTTCGTATGTTGAAGTTCCGGCCGATATTCGTGGCTATCGGCAGGAAATCGACTTGCAGGAAAACATCGTAAGATCTGAAATACCTATTTCGGTCCATGCGTCCGATTTAAACGAATTGCCGAATTCAAAGGAAACGTTTGGATTTTGTGGGATGGTAATGCCTTCGGCCGAGGAGCATTTTGGGCAAGTCTATTTCGGTAGCGAGCTGCGAATCTACTCTGGATTGTCGTTTCTCAGAACGGAAGGCGATTACCACGTTTTCTCATTGCCCTTCGCTCACCCGGGGCACGAGCACTTCAAAGGATGCAGTGGTGCTCCCATTTTTAGTAGTACAGGTTCACTCGTCGCGCTTGTGTGCAAGGGCTGCGAAAAGACGAATGAAATTTGGGGAATTTCGGTAAAGGCGTATAAAACGCCGATAGATATTTTAGTCGGGAATGTAGCGTAATTCGTTACATAATAAGTCGCTGCAGTTGACCGCCCAAAGCGCTGGCGCGCTTCGGGTTCCCTCCGCGGCCTTCGGCCGCTCCGGCGGCAACTGAGCTTTGGCGTTATTCACCAAGGAGAGTTTTGTGCTCAACCAGGAATTTCAACGTTTCGTTGACGAGTGGCTCGAACGCGCCAAGTCGTATAGCGACGACGAACAGAACCAGTGTTTCGATAAATTTTTTACTCTCTTTGTCGTATTTAATCGACTTTACTCTGAAGCAACATTCACTCTGCACAGAAGGGGAGAGGTTGAATTATCACCCAACAGGCCACTTCCCGACAAAAAAGGCGCGACTGAATATACTCTAGATTTAATTGGCGTCGAAGACTTTGATCGCCTATACGCTGCAGTACTGGAGCCACAGGTAGAAGCAGTGGCGAACCTGATTGAGGAAGAAAGGTTTTATATTCGTCTAAGTATGCCAGCGGGAGATCGCCAGCCGGAGAAAGATCGCGCGTTGCTCCGTGAACTTCGATCCACTGGAAAGTCACGTGCTCTTGCAATCCTTGAATTAGTATATCAGGTTCGGTGTAATCTCTTCCACGGACACAAAGCGTTTAACGCCGTGCAGCTAGAACTACTTCGCCCGGTAACTCGTATTCTCGAACCTGTAGTAGAAGAAATTTACGAGAAATTGCAGGAAGCATAACAAATCGCTGCAGTTGACCGCCCAAAGCGCTCCCGCGCTTCGGCCGGCAACTGAGCTTTGGCGTTGTACGCGGTTGATTTGTATTGTGGTTGAGCTGTTGCGTCGGCTAGCGAAGGCGAGCCGGTAGTTGGGCCCTGGCCCGTCTTTCTCGCTGCTCGCTAGCTCCGGGGCAAACCGCCGTCGATCCATGTCGGCGCCTTCCCGTCAGCGATCATCCGCGGTAAGTTTGAGTTCGGGCAATTCTTTCTTTCGGGGCGTTGGGCTTCGTGGTCCGCAGGCAAGTTCGGGGGAGCGTCAAATAGTGGAGTTCACGTACAACGAGTCGCTGCAGCCGACCGCCCAAAGCGCTGCCGCGCTTCGGGTTCCCTCCGCGGCCTTCGGCCGCTCCGGCGGCCGCTGAGCTTCGGCGTTATATGAGGGGGAATAGTGATGGAGAACAGATTTTCGATCTCCCTGCATGATGTTGATCGATGGAAGCCAACTGATGAAGATAGGCAGGCAGAAGTTGTCAAGCAACTGATACACGAGTGCGAATCTCATGGCGAGAGAAAGCCAAACCTCATGACATCGGGGTTTCGTGCTAATAACTCTTCTGCTCAGATCGCCAGTGACTTGATCTCGGGATTTTCTATACCTGCGGTCATCACTTCTGCCGGATTTCTCCTCAAACATCTCGCCCCACTGGTAATCGAATACCTCAAGACTCGCCCTCAGAAAGAGGTCACAGTTGACTACAAAGGGCACCGAGTGACTATCCGGGGTGGTGGTGACGTGGCTAAAGAGCTACAGGATTTGATAGCAAAAATAGATGAGGTTTAGTCCGGTGACGACCTGTAGATCATATAACCAGGCCGTGCACCGGATGCCAAAACCTGCGCTTTGCTTCGGTTATGTCACCGGTGACGGCAGGCATTATCTGACTCGCCCAGCCCGATGCTATGGCCAAACAACGAAATCTTTATACGAATAGCGAGTGGGAAGCTTTTTCGCTCAAAGTAAAGCGCCGAGATGACTTTCGGTGCATGAAGTGTGGGCGCTCACCGTCCGAGACCGTCTTACAAGTCCACCACCAGTTGTATGTGGCAAATAAGAAGCCGTGGGAATACGCAACGAGTGATTGCATCACGCTTTGTCGAGGGTGCCACGCAAGAGAGCACGGAATCATCGAGCCAAATCGGGGGTGGTTTCTTCTTTCTATTGTCGATCTAGGGGGGCTTGATGGGACTTGCGAGCGCGAAAATTGCGGCAACGGAATTCGTTATGAGCATTACACCTATCATCCCCAATGGGGCTACAAAACCTTGGGAAGCACTTGCATAGAACATTTAACACAAAAAGATCGCGCACTTAGTGGAAAACTTCTCGCCTGCTATTGTGGCATTAGCAAATTCGTTCACGGATCAAAATGGTTTGAGGGAAGAACTAAAAAGCAGAAATCGTATATTGCAGCCAAGCACGGCCACGATTACGTCCGGATATATGGCACGGGGAAAAAATACACTTTCCAGGTATTGCTGAAAGTAAAAGGCATGAAACGGTACGAATTCGGGGAGTTAATTCGAATTCCAGGGAAAAATTTACTTGAGGCCAAAGAGCTCGCGTTTATAACATTAAAAGGTATGCGGTCGAATGATCCTCAAGAAAAAGAGATGCTTAGGTGTGTTTACCGCAGTGCTCGTGAAGTCACATAACAATGCCGTGGAGTGTGACAAATGCTCCGCAGCCTACGGCTGCTACGCATTTGCACCTCACGACAGGCGTTAGGCCCTATATGAAGAAGGCTCTGTGGGTGCTTACGATCGCTGTTATCGCGATAGCGACTTTATTCGCGTGGGCTGTATATAAAGAGCTTGCTTATGACGAATGCGGTTTATCCGAGAAGCAGGCCAGGAAATCGGCACTGAAACAAGTTCTTCGAATGAGGCTGCCGCCCGAGCATCTTGCCAGTGAGCCTTATTACAAAAGAGGAACGTGCAGCTATAGCTTCGTATATGAGGGTGCCGGGAGACAGATCGATTTCGTGATTTTCAGTGATTGGCTACACGGTGTTAAAACAAACTGGTGGGACCAAGACCGTGATGAGCGATGAAGGCTTCTTATGCGGCAGGCACGGTAAACTGGGGGGACCTAACAACGCGCCGCAGTTGACCGCCCAAAGCGCTGCCACGCTTCGGTCGGCAACTGAGTCTAGGCGTTATGCGCCAACAAGAAATGAAAAACGCTGATTCGTACGCAGCCTTCTTGAACGCGCAAGCAGTTTTCTGGGGCCGGCTCGGCGGGTTGTTCGGACCACTGTTTATCAGTTTTGGTATATCGGACGGGTTTGGGTCGCCGCATTTATGGCTGGGCACGGTCGGAATCACGATCAATGTGCTAGCGCTACGGGCAGGCATGAAGGCGAAGCGTGAGCAACGCACCTCGGATTTTATTGTCTACGGGCTTATATCGGCTTTTTGTGCTGTTAGCCGGCGTGGCTGTTGCCGTACTTAATGCGGTCACATCACATAGCGCTGCAGTTTGAAGCCCACCGCGCTGCCGTGATTCGGCTCCGCCTTGCGGCGGCCCGTTTGGCATAAATCTGGCGGCTGCGATAAACGCTGGAGAAGAATTGAACGGTCCCGACCCCGAAACCAAGCACCCAATGGCAGGATTTCCGCAGGTGTGCTTCATCAAGAACACGGTGCGTAATCCCAATATCGTCATTGGCGACTACACCTATTACGACGACCCCGAGGATTCGGAGAATTTCGAGCGCAACGTGCTGTATCACTTCCCGTTCATCGGCGACAAGCTGATTATCGGCAAGTTCTGCGCCATCGCCCGTGGCGTGAAGTTCATCATGAACGGGGCGAATCACAGGATGTCAGGCATATCCACCTATCCGTTCCAGATTTTCGGGAATGGTTGGGAGAAGGTCATGCCCGCGCCGGACGATCTGCCATACAAAGGCGATACGGTTATCGGCAACGATGTCTGGATAGGCTACGAAGCGCTGGTGATGCCGGGTGTCCATATTGGCAATGGGGCGATTGTTTCTTCTCGTTCTGTTGTCGTATCCGACGTGCCGGCTTACACGATCGTAGGCGGCAACCCGGCCAAGCCGATCAAGCAGCGCTTTGGGCCGGAAGCGGTTGAAACGCTCAACAAGGTCGCATGGTGGGACTGGCCCATCGAAAAGATCACGAAGCATCTGGACCAGATCGTAGCGGGTGACGTCGAGTCGCTGGCCGCGCTTGCGCAGACGTCCTGACGACGCGCTCCGGGCGGCCGAAACGGTTTTGGCCGAAGCGCTTCTGGGCGCAGTCCGTCATATGGCCGAAGCCAGCGCACCACCGCGTTTGTAGGACTGTGTCTGGCGAAGCGTCCTAGCGCTCGCTCGGGCCATGTCCTGCGCTTATCATGGCGCCTCAAATCACCCCGGATGAGTCGTATGTCGTTGCCGCCGTGCCCTGAATGTCAGTCGCAGTTTGCCTATCGTGATCAGGCGTTTCTGGTTTGTCCTGAATGTGCGCACGAATGGAATCCGGACGAGGTGACCGTAGAAGACAAGACGGGTGCCAAGGACGCGAATGGCACGGAGTTGGCCGAAGGCGACAAGGTCACGCTGGCGAAGGACGTGAAAGTAAAAGGCAGTTCGATGGTGCTGAAGATCGGCACGAAGGCGGTGGTCAGGCGAATTCTCGATGCGAAAGATCACCAGCTGGACTGCAAGGTGGATGGCGCCGGTGAAATGATGGTGACGGCAGCGTTCGTCAAGAAGGCCTGAGCGCCAGGTTGCTGGCTTCAGGAGTACGCTCTCGCCGACGCGTCGAAGCGGACGTCTCGGCCAACGCCGATCGGCGGTTTGTGTCCAGGATCGGTGCCAGGGCAAATCGCGGTTGAGCTGGAACTACCGATACGTGTCTTGTAAGCGCAAGCAGGAAACCAAGTGCCGTTCACACCGTTTCACATGGGCCCGGGCATCGCCATCAAGGCGTTGATGGGCGGTTCGTTCAGCCTGATGATTTTCGGCTGGACGCAGATCGTGATGGATATTCAGCCGCTTCTCGTTCTTATCGCCGGCGACGGCCATCTGCACGGCTTTTCGCATACCTATATCGGCGCGACCCTGATCGCGATCTTCGCGGGGATTAGCGGGAAATATCTGGCTCAGATCGGCTTGCGCTTGTTGCGTATCGCGCCGACTGGTGGCGTCGATATCGCGTGGTGGGTGGTATTCGTAAGCGCGTTTATCGGCAGCTTTAGTCACGTCCTGCTCGATAGCATCATGCATTCGGATATGGTGCCGTTCTTTCCGGTAACCCGATCCAACATGTTCCTGGAGATGTTGTCGGTGGGCATGCTGCATCAGCTATGCCTGTGGAGCGGTCTAGTGGGTGCAGGGCTTTACTGCGTCGTGCAGTGGCGCCAGCAAAAAGTTGACCATCAACACGACCGCTGACCGTGCCCCGGCCTCGCGCTTGTCTTGGGTGCGCGCAAGCAACATGCGATTGGCTGCGGGCGCGCTTTTGGAGAATGCACCCGCAGCCGATGGTTACTAGCGCCTCGGTTCAGCGCATGGGCTGGGTAGCCCCGGCGTCCGGCCCCGCGTCAGGCAGCGCCACGATCGGCAAACCGACCTCGCCTTCGACACGCACCACGCCGGGAATGGTCGAAAAGCTCGCCGCATACTGGGGATGATAGCCATACACCATCAGGCCTATTTCATCGCCAACCTGAAGCGGCCGGCTGATGCCGTTGAGTTCGACGCGCCGCTCGCCCGTGCCACGCACGGGGCGAACCTGTTTATTAACCAGTTCGGCGCCGTCGCTGGCACTCCGGCGCACGCCAATGCCAAGGAATGCCACCGGCGCGACCCCGCCGCCGCTGATCTGAATATCCGCCACCGGGATGCCGACCAGCGCCTGGCCGGCGCGTTGCACGGTCGTCAGGGGCACAAAGGTACCTCCGCTGAGCAGCGTATCCACCTGGTCGGCGGGCAACGCGTTGATCAACTGGGCCAGCACGAAACTGGGCGTTGCATCATCGGGCACCGCGGCCTGCGGATTCAGCAGCGTGTCCACGATATCGGTGGCGTCATCGACGGTTACGGCGAGCGCATCCACCAGATCGTCCACGGTATGGGTGCGCAACAGATCCAGTAGCAGGCTCAAGCCACCGGTGGTTGCTTGCGCGTTAACCGGATAGCCGTTGCCCTCGGCGGGGTCGGCGACGGGCAGGGTATCCAGCGCCACGCCTTGGTTGT
This sequence comes from uncultured Salinisphaera sp., assembly GCF_964012375.1. Lineage (NCBI taxonomy): Bacteria > Pseudomonadati > Pseudomonadota > Gammaproteobacteria > Salinisphaerales > Salinisphaeraceae > Salinisphaera > uncultured Salinisphaera sp. The sequence goes on along the minus strand of NZ_CAXGSH010000015.1, from coordinate 3,183 downwards.
CGGTCACCGTTACGCAATTGCGCGGGATAGGCTGCGGCAACGGCGTGCCGCGTAGTTTCCAGTTGAGGTAATCGAGTTCGAGAGCGGCGGTATCGAAGGTCTGGCGGCCGCAGTGCAGGGTGGCTTCCGTGCTGTAGGCGATTCGATTCTGTGATTTGAGGCTTTGCAACACTGGCAGCGTATGTCCGAAGCGCATGCCTACAAAATGCACGTCGTTACCCGCTTCGCGCAGACACTGCGTATTGGCCCAGCCCTCGTTGAGGTTGAACAGGGTATCGGCAACCCCCTGGATGATCAGCGCATCCACCTGGGGTGGCATTCGTCCAGAGGTGCTGGGGCCGAATTCGCCGCCTGTGGATTCGCGGCTTTGGCAAAACGAGCGTGGGCTGTTGCCATACAGCTTGTCACGTACGTTGGCCGAAAAACCGCGTTGGCTCAGCGGCGCCGCTGCGCCTTCAACGAGCGCCTGGTAAAGCAGGGGGTTGAGTCTGAGTCGCGATGTGGGCGCCCCAAGCCCGACCAGCAATACGCCCCAATCAGTCTTGATGACGTCGTCGGGGCTCAGGCTATAGAGCAGGTCGTACCAGCCCACCGTGGGTACGATCGCATCAAAGCGCGGGTCTACCCCGGCGCCCACCAACTGAAAGCCGCCGCCATACGACAGCCCCAGCGCGCCGACGACGAGGTTGCCATCGCGATAGCCCAGATGGCCGCGATGTGCCATCTGGTCTTCAGCCCAGTTGAGTATCGCCTTGATGTCCTCGCCTTCCAGGCGCGGGTCGATCACTTCGACCTGGCCTTGGGATTCGCCGAAGCCGCGTTCGTCGAAGCTGATCACGAAATAACCATCGGCCGCGGCACGACGTGCGGCCTCGGCAGAGGGGAGGGTGCCGCCGGTGAGTGTTTCGTAGAGGGTGTTCTCGTCGCGGCCGCGCAGGCGCGTACCGCCAAAGCCGTGACTGTGCAGGATCAGGGGCGCGGCCTGGCCCGGTCCCAGTGCGGGCTGCAGCACGGTAATCGCGATATCGGTGCCGTCCGTGGGGTTGGTCACCACGGCGTTGTAATCGCGTGCCGCGATCGCCTGGGAGGCGTCACCGCCGGGCGTGAGCGTAGACCCGGGGGTGGCGCCCGGCGTTTCGTCGGCGTCAGGCGCCGATCCGGGCTGCGACTGGCTGTCCGACGCGTTGGCCACTTCCGCGGTGTCGGAGTCGTCGTTGCAGGCGGCTAACCCCAACAGGCTCAAAGTCAGCACCGCCATACCCATCGCGCGGCCCGCGCGTCTGAAACTGTATCGCTGCAACATCTGTTCTCCTCCGACAATCTTTATTTTTTTGATCATTGAATATATCGGAAACGCCAGGTTTTTATAACGCGCGGGCGAATTCGAGCCGCGAACCCAGCCTGCCTGCAGAACGAACAATCGGGCGGCGCGTACTGGGCCGCTGGATCGTGCTCGCGAAGCGGAGACTATCTAGAAAGCTCACTCGGCCACGCGAACGCCTGCAGGGCAGCGTGAAGCTGGTTTATTCGATGCTTTTCATAGCGAGCCGCGTTCCGTCGGTGCCGTCCAATCAAGCCGGCCGCTAGGCAAACACGCGGCAATACCGGTTATGCACGCAGACATCGTTGCCACAACGCTGTTGGGTCCCAGCGTCGATGAGACGATGTTCGGGGCGGGCAGGCCTGGCGCCCGGAGGCGTTGCATCGTTCGTTCACCGCGCCGGCGTTTAATCACGGCGAAATACTGCTCGCCAAGGCACACAACTGGATATGATGTTCTCCGGTGCTCGGCGTCGAGGGCGCCTGTTCGGCTTTGATCGTTTTCAACCGTGCGGTTTAACTCATCTGACCATGCCAACCTTGAAAAGTCTGCCCTTGCTCCTCGCCGTCGTTCCCGTTCTGCAGGGCTGCGCCTATGCGCTGGTTCCAGAAACCAGCGACCCGCTGCGCAAGATCGATCAGGCGTATCAAATGTGGAGCGTTGGCCGATGGGTCCCGGCCGAGGGATTGGGCAGGGAAGCCCTGACTCTGGGAGAGAAGTCGGGCGACCCGGCGGCGATCGCGAACGCGCATCGCTACCTGGGCAATTTCTATAAGAGTGGCCTGTACCGGGAGCATGCGCAGTGGTTCGCCGAGCAGGGGCGTTACGACCCGACGAGTGGGTTATCGATCTCTCACTTCGAGAAAGCCGAGCAGACCTGGGCGTCGATCGATAACCACGTAGGCATGGCGTTGGACCAGTTCAATCAGGGCGTGGCCTACTCGATCGACGAGAACCACGACAAGACCTGCGAACGATATGCCACGTCGTTGGATACGTACGAATCAGCGCGCGAAGAGTTTGCAAAGACCCCGCTCCCCATCGGCCCGCACTTCAAGGATTTTCCCTCGATGGTCGAGGCATTCGGCGAACAGGAGAACTGCGAAGCGCTTTAGCCGTGCGTCGTCACGTCGCCTGTGAAGCGATCAACACAAATAAAAGCCGTATTGTCGTCGCCGGTCCGGGTTGGCGACGCGCGTTGGCTCGCAAGGCCGAGATGTCGCATATCGCCGTAGCGAAGGCCCATCGCGGTTAGACGACATCAAGACTGCCGGGTGGCGACGATCGTCCGGGAGGGGTAGCCTTGGCATCCGCCTTGGGGGTGGACAGCTCTATTGGTCTACAATACGCGGCCCGCGAAGCCCTTGCGTGCGGGAGGCTTCGCAGCTAAATTGCGCCGCGCCGGTATGCCCGAGTCGCGCTCGTCAGCGCCCGCTCTAGTGTTATTACGAAGGTAGAGTTTTGATACCAAGCCGTTGTTTTTACAGCACTTTACGCGCCGTACGCGTGGTTGTGCGCGAGCCGGCCCACTAGCAGGTGGCCGACCGGGAGCAATTGGCCGCGCTGTTGGCGCGCACAGCAGAGGGCGACGAACGCGCCTTCCAGGAACTCTACGCTGCGACCTCCGCGCAACTTTATGCGCTGTTGCTGCGTATCCTGCGTAACCCGGAGCAGGCACGGGATGCGCTGCAGGATGCTTACGTGAGGGTCTGGCAGAAAGCCGACACCTATGCTCCGGATCGGGGGGCGCCTCTGACGTGGCTTTTGTCGATTGCCCGCTATCGCGCACTGGATGTACTCAGACGCAAGCGCCCTGAAGTGGCGATGCCGGAGGAACCGGACATGATGGCTACACTGCTCGA